>JAHFFS010000214.1 GCA_023247815.1 Candidatus Omnitrophota bacterium | reverse complement strand
ATCAAAGACAATCATTTGGCCAGTCGGCAACGCTGTTTGCCCATCGTTGAAATCATTGCTGCTGTGCGCAAGCAAACGAAAAGGAAAATCATCCTTGAGGTGGATACGATAAAACAGTTTGTAGAAGGTCTACGAGCCAACTCCGATATCATTTTATTGGATAATATGGATTTGCGAACAATCAAGAAAGTGGTAGCATTGAAGAAAGAACAGAAAAGCCGGTGTCTGCTTGAAGTTTCCGGCGGGGTGAAGTTGAGAAACATCCGTTCTCTGGCCAAAATTGGCGTTGACCGTATTTCGATCGGGGCTTTAACACATTCGGTGCGTTCGATTGATTTTTCTTTGGAATTTTTGGGGGAGTTTAAGACGGGGGTCAGTTTATGAAAAGTTTGTTTTTATTTTTTACGATTTTGATCGTATTGTTGGTGGGAACGCCGAGCTTTGTCGCATCCCAGGAGGCGCCCTCAGTTTACCCGGAAACGATCTTTGATGACAAATTGTTGCTGAACGGATTTGCCGAGAAATTTTCAAGCGAGTCCAAGGACGTGATTGTGGCCATGATCCAGGACGACGGCCTGAACCCTTATCGGATGGCGGCGGCGGTCCGGGTCTTTAAAAATAAATACAGTCAAGAGATCGTTTCACCGGAAAAAAAGTTTTTGGAAAAAATTCTGATTAGACGGATGAACCGAACTGATTCCCCTTTTGTCCAGGTGGAAGTGATGGAAACTTTATGCCAAATGGACCGTTTCAAATATTTCACCACCATGGTTCCTGGGCTCATTTTAAAACTCGATCACTATAACTCGACGGTGAATGATCTGGCCTATCAGTCCATAAACCAAATCATCAAATCAGGTAACAATCGATCTCGTGAGGCACGGATCATTTTTATGACCTTGCGTAAAATCCTCTTCCTTTCCCGTCAGAGGCTCGCCAAGATCACTAAGCCGGATGAGCGCTTGCAGCAGAAATTGGATTTGGTCCGCTGGTCGATCAAGGTCTTGGGAACAGAAGAACTCAAACGTCTTCCCAAAGTAGTCATTAACCTGTTATAAATTTTTATGTTTTTTTCCAGAAAAACTTGGGGGCTCTTTTTTTTGTCCGCCTTTCTTGCCGCGGGGATCTGGTATCATTTTTCTTATCCGCAGTTTTCCTTTATCAATCTTTCCATCGAGCGGCCGCAGGCCTTAAAATTAGCTAAGGGATTCATTCAACAATTTACGGGAAAGTCTTTGGAGGATTATCAAAACGCCACGGTTTTTGGTGCCACGCGTTTTGCCGACCAGTATCTGCAAAAAGCCATTGGTTTTAAAAAGGAAATCGAATTCTTTAAAGATCATGAGTATGAACTGTTTTACTGGTATATCCGGTTTTTTAAAGAAAATCAGAAAGAGGAGTATCGGGTCACAGTCAGCGCGGCAACGGGCCAAGTGACGGGTTACTCCCATACAATCAAAGATACGGATTTTCGCGAGGATTTCACTGAAGGAAACGCCCGCAATCGAGCCATTCAATTCTTAAAGGACCATTTCGGGTTTGATCCGGAAATGTATGATTTGCACAGTCATGCGACGGGCAATCATGACCATCGCGTCGATTATTCATTTTCGTGGGAAAAAAAGGGTGTTTATATCCCCTGGAGTAAAATCAAGGAAGATGGGGGCGCTAAGCTTTTGACGTCGGTGAGTGTTAGCGGTGATGAAATCCTTTCCTTCGGGAAGGCTTCTCTGGATGTCCCGGAAAGTTTTCAGCGAGACATCGACCGAAAGATGAATGTCGGAAGGAATTTGGCGATCCTTTTTCGTCTGTTCTTTTTTTTGCTATTGACCGCGTCGGTTTTCTACACGATTGTTCGTCGTAATGATCTGATCATGCATCGGGTCAAGAATTTTTGCATTGGGATAACGATATTTTTATTTGTCCTGCAAATCATCGCCCAATTCAATGAATTTGAAAGGGTGCTATTTAGTTATCCAACGACATCGTCATTCGCTTCTTACCTTTGGCGATATTTGACCAATCTGGTCATGGATGTTTTTATTGTGACCATCAGTATCCTGATGCCGTCTTTGGCTGGCGAGTCTTTGCGTTATGAAGCTTATCCGCAAAATAAGCACGCCTCATTTTTGCGTTATCTGAATTCCTCCTTTTTCAGCCGCGAGGTTTCGAGTCGCGTCGCGTTAGGTTATCTTGTCGCGGTGATCATGATCGGCATTCAGTCGTTGGCCTTTGCCATCGGCCAGCGTTATCTGGGGGTTTGGGTCGAGTATACCTGGATGGCCCAATTGTCGTCGAGCTATTTGCCTTTTCTGGCGGCTTTTATCCTGGGGGCGAGTGCTGGTGTCAGCGAAGAAATCGCGTTTCGGATGTTTTCCATCAA
>JAHFFS010000069.1 GCA_023247815.1 Candidatus Omnitrophota bacterium | reverse complement strand
AATTGCACGGACCCATTCGCGGCTGAAAGAATCTTGTCGATTTCGAATTCAACCAGATACCCTTCGATGTATTTGATTCTAAAAAACGCCGCTTGCTCTTCTGGATTCGCGTCAAAAAATCGGTCTATTTCTTGCCTCATCTCCCCAACCGTAATAAACCGAAAACTCTCGGTTTCCAGATGAACACCGGCTTCATTCTGCAGGACGCGGTTGCCAAAACGCCCGTGAGCGTTCTTAAATAAATCATGGGTCCGCAGCCCGATTTCTTCAGACGACATTTCCGGTCTCATCCGTTTAAAAATCATTCGCACAATGCGATCGCGTAAATCACTGTCCTCTTTTCGGAACAGCTCAACCAGATTACGAATGACCGATGGCAGATTGACACCCATATTATGGTAAGCGTGCAATTGCAGACCGCGCGCCATAAAAGCAAATTCTTCTAACTTAGTCGCGTCAGCGACCACAACAACACCGCTACGGGAATAGTAAAATCGCTCCCCCTTCATTGAAGGGAAGCGGGTGTTGAATTCCTGCTGAGAAACATTCTCAAATCGAAAATCATGGCGGGCGCGGATTGTTTGATAAAACGGTTTGAAGACCTTATCTTTCAAATAAAGAAAATCATCATAATGCGTCTGCTCATCGTCTTGATCGTCAAGCCCATTGATGATCTCAATAAATTTTTCCAAAGACGGGTCGCCGGCATGCGGATATTCAGTCATTTCGGCGATGGCCTTGCGCGGGGCGATTTCCCAAAGGACCTGATCAGCATTCAAGTCTTCTGCTTCGATCCTCGCGCATACCTGCTTCAACCGTCGGCGCAGCCCTTCCTCAATCAGGCTGGGAGCATAGGCCAATACGGCCGCCATCTTTAAAGCAATGACGCGGGCGAAACTATTGACAAGCTCGTCGTCCGGGATCTTGTCCGCGCGGAAAATCTTCCATTCCCCAGACGCGTTCTCAACAAACATCTTGCTTACGGCCTCGGCTTGAAGATATTGGTCCTTCACAACTTGCCCCGGGCTGGCAGAAACAAGCTGATAGGCAATTGATTTCTTGTTCTCCAGCAGATAAAGCAAGATCTTCCGGTAAACGATCGTGAATCGCAATCCGTTTAAGGAATCATAGGCTTTATCTTCGAGATATCTGGCGATATTGATCAAGAGCGCGCCGTCTTTGAAATCAATGCCGTGCCGATCTTCAGGTTTATAAATGAACTTTCTTTTGGCGGTATAAAAATCTCCCAATCCCTCCTCAGATAGCGCTGGTTTGATTTGATTCGGTAAAACCAAATTGAGATTGTGGTGCAGGTCGACAACCAAAATCAAATCTCGGTAAAAATCTTCTCGGGTCTCTTTGTCCTGCAACGTTTTCCCTTGAAAATATTGGAAGAAAATGAATTCGATAAATTCGTCCTCTACCTCCTGACTCGCCCAGGGAATCTTGGAATAACGATCTTCCATCTCTTCGGGTTCAGAATAACCGTCATAAAACTTACGCATCAATAAATGAAACAGCTGCCGATCGTTCCAAAGCATTGCCTCCTCTTCGGGATCTTTCATAAACGCGCCAAAAACGTTGTCAACCCGCTTACGGTTTTCTTTGCCAAGGTCCTGCCCCACAATCGCCAATTTTTCACCCGAAGGCAGATACAGATACCCGATGGCTTCATCCCCATCGTCGCTGCTGGAATGATTCAACCCATTCACAGCCTTCAATGCCCCGATGGTAACGGCGGCTAAGAATAAACCGCCGCAGGTCAACATGCCCATACCAGACAGGTCAAAGGAAGAGGTGTCCGTATATGGGCCACGATCCTTTCGCCGGTCGAAACGATTTCGTCGCCCGGTCATTGCATTCATCTGCTGCCGCGGAATAAACCCGGCAAGCCAATCCGGCCTGGTGTGGATGATCCCTAGCAAAACCGGTATGATCATGCTGATTTCAAATGAATCAAAAACCAGCGTCGATATTTTGGAATTCAGCCAAGCCATCAAAATCAAACCGATCACCACTGCCGCTGCTATGCTTGCGATGGAAACATTCAACTTTTGATCGGTTTCGTTCATTGAATCGCGATTCAAGATGACTGTTGTATCCTGACCAATGCTTCTCCGTCGACCATACAGCCCTCCACCGATTAAAGCGTTGGGATCTCTGATAACTTCAAGAATACGAGTCGGAGTCGTCTTAGGATCTTTCTTCTTATTCTTCTGACCAAAATATGTTTTCTCCTCTTTTTTGCTCAACACGTGCCAACGATTCTCTTCGATGAAAACAGCATAAATTTTTTCCGAGTTGCCAATTTTCGAGAGGTGACATTTAATAAAACCCGCTTGAAGATATGGATGCAACTGACCTTCATCCCGTACCCATACCAACGGCGAATCTTGCTCCGACTGCTTATGCGTAATCGCATGCACCATTGCGTTCTTAACCTTCCCCATTCCCAACTCTTTGAGGCGATTAAATAAGCGGTTATCTTTCCATTTTAAACCTTGCACCTCTTCATAGGCCGCTTGATCCACGAGTACCGTCGTTTCCGGCGCCCGCAACAATAACGCGGTCACCGGCACCGCGCGCGTTCGCCTTCCGCTCATAAGCTGCATCAGCGCCCAAGCTTTCTTCGGGCCGTTAGCGATCAACAACAATTTCCTTGCTCCCAGAATTGTCGAGATGCCAGCGGTCAAAGCATATTCATATGGTTTACCCCCTTCTATCACGCGTTTCATGAGATGCCCATTAACATTCTGTGTTGATTTTGAAAGTTTCGATCGATGGACAAGGGAATGATGTGATGTCCATTTTTCGTTAAACCCGATATGCCCTTCTTCGCCGACACCCATCACCACCAAATCAATGCCTCCCGCCCTTATAATTCTCATGACATAACGCAAAATCGCGAACATCGGGTTTTTGGCCTTTCCGTATAAGACATAAACCTTTTTCGGTCCCTGATATCCTTTCAACGGACTAATCAAATTTTCATTGATATATTCCATATAATCATCGCCGCCTTCATACTGATCCAGCATGAAAATGGTCACCTGACTTAAGTCAAGCCTTTCCTCTTTGACCGCTTGAACCAACAATTGATACATCCTCTTCGGCGTGTTTCCCGTCAGCAGCATCAAAACCGCGTTCGACTTATTTCTGACCGTTTTATAAATTTTTTTATACGCCAATTCACTCATCTTTTGATAATTGCCATAAACTTCCATCTGCGGCAATTCCTCATAAACCCCAACATCGGTGAAATACCGATCGTGGATCCAGGTCAGGACTAGGAAGGAAACAAAACCGATGAGCAGCCGCAAATAAAAGTGTAGGTTAAGAAAGGGAAAGGTCAGTAAAGCAGCGATGTTCATAGCAGCGACGATCGCCGGTGGACCTTTGTCCATCTTTTTGTGCAGATAAACAAACCATCCCCAAACCAACAAACTCCAGATCACATACCCCTTAACCCAAATCGTCCAGCCAAATACCGCGTAGACCACGGGAAAAGCCAAATTCAGCGTCCAGAAAAAGATCTGCTCGAAGTATGCCTGATATTCCACCCGTAGCCCACAGCCATAACTCAAACGCAAATTATGTTTTTCAATCGAAAGCAGCAACTTGGTCAAGGCGGGAATCATGGCGACATGACGCCGGCTATTCGTGGAACGCGCTGAAGACCAAGCCAGAAACGCAACCGTTGCTACGACCAGCAAACCGAATACCACAATCAATAAGTAACCGCCGTCGATAAGAATAAAAATCGGAATCAATAACGCTAATATCGTTAACCCAAAAATAAATTCAGCAAGCGTAAACCTCCTCTTCGGCATCTTCATCTTCATTCCTACTGCCGCTTTTACGGCCGCTCGTGCCACGTCATGAAAAGAAATACCAGACACATGTCTATTCTTCTGAGAAATATTATCTTCCAAAAGACCCTGCGCCCGCTCCCGTATCTTTTCATGCTTAGCTAAAATACTGCCAATCTCTTTTAAACGTGTCTCATCCAAAGTGTTGCTTGCCGCGTCCGGATTCACATCGGCATAAACCTGCTCTAAGACCTTCCATCCTGCGTAAACCGCATCGAGCCCTCTGCGATATTCTTGCCCCTGATCACCTTCTAATTCAGCTTTACACTTCTTCAGAAAACGCGTATACGTGACAAACTTAATAAAAAATAACCGTCTTAATACAAACCTTGCATCAACAATGGGCAGACTCTGATTTCCCTTAAGCAGTTGGATGTAAAGGTTTAAAAATCCCGGAAGGCTTTCAATGATTTCCACCACCGGCAGCCTGCCATATTCGTAAAAACGACTCCATCTTGCTGAATACTCCTCTAACTCATCCAAAATTTTCCTGACTTGCGGATCCGCGGCCACCTTATTAGTTTTTTCCGCATCAACAATGTTCTGCTGGTTTATGATTTTTATTTTAAGTTGCACCGGCAGCCCCGTTGAATTATATACGCCGATAGGCAACACACCTAAGCGATCGGTTCTTACCAAACGACGATATGGACCCGTTTGAGTAAATTCGATACGGTCCGCTATCCTTGCAACATATTGGACCCATTCTGTTTCAGCGATAGCAGCAAAACTGCACACCAGGTTCTCAACAACTTTCAGATCCTGCTCTAACGATTCTATTTCGTGATCAGAATGATCAGGGTTCTGCAAAACCCCTTCAAAAGCCGCCAGAAATTTATTAAAGGCGCAAATGCTTTGTTTCATATGATCGGGGACTTTGGCCAACCCTTGATAATGGGGTAGCAGCTCCCCCTGCATCCATTGCCAAATCTTATCCGCGAGTTTCGTCATACACCTAATCTCAACGAGGATCAATTGTTTTTTCCCGACTGCCAGTTCCTGAATAAGCCTCTGCGCCTCGTTTAAATCCTGATGGATCCTGTCACCTTCCTTTTTCAGAAGGGCATCACGATATTCCAAAACTCGCTGATAAGTTAAGACCATCTCATCTAACCGAGTGAAATCTCTTTCAATAAAGCTGAAAAGTTCCTGAATACGTTTTTCCTTTTGCGCGAATTCCGTCAAGGCCGCCGGATAAAAACCGCGGTTGCACGCGTAAATCTTTTTATAATTTTGATATCTTGTTCTCAGCGCGTCTTGTGCTTTGAGTATCTTGCTCAATAGATAAATCCGACGATTCACCTGCGCCAAATTCTCGGTAACCGCGCCCAATGTTTGCTGCTCATCCTCCAAAAAGGAAACAATCGCCGGCCATTCCCATCGAACAACAGCCGTGATGTCATTGCGCAGGCTCGACGGAAAACCACGACTATTCTTCTGGATTTCATTTAACTCTGAAATCACTCCTGCCAAACTATTTATCTTCATTTTCAAATTTATAAGAGATCCCTTGGTTGTTGCCGCCTGCAGCTCAAAAAGTTGACCTGGCTTTTCAAAATCACTGCTCAGGGTGGCGTCTTGATAACTTTCCATCATTTCATGAAGCATCAACGATAACCGCGCGGCTAGATCTTCCAGCAATCCTTCGGCTTTCCCTAATTCATCAATGGATTTTTGCGCCTGGGCTTTGAGTTCAGTGACCTCACGCAAAGCCGTTTCATGATCATAAACAAACAAAAACGATTGATATAAGCTGCCGGCCTGCATCAGAGAGGCCTCAAAAGCAAAGTTTGCTAAATAGCAATCCGACCTCGGCTCGAGAATACTTCTTACTTTTACCTCGATGGCGCTCAACTGTCCGGCAGTTTCTACCAGCCAGGCAAGATGATATTGTTTTGCCAAAGAGTCAACATTTCGAAAATATTCTTGGACCTTGCGATCGGCAAAATTGACCTGGGGTTGGACATTATTTTCAATGCTATGCCGTAAACGGTTTTCTAGATCCATACGATGATAAACATATCCCTTCTGGTCTTCTGCTCCATGTCGGAATGAGATTCCTTCCACCCCAAGCCGCAGAGTTTTCAAAGCCAGCAAATCCTCGGCAGTAGGGTTAGGCTGCAACGCGGCAACACCATTCGCGAATGCCGTGACACCAGCGCGTACCCTTTGCATTATGTCGGTCAGTCTTTGTTTTCTTAAAGGCTCATCGAGCCAGGGCATAACCGCGGCAAACAAGCCTTCTAAATGTTCCAACTTTGACTGGTCAGGTTTTACCCAATCATTGATTTGTGTTTTTCCATAACCATGCAATTGTTCATGAGGAATTGTAATGATGCCGCCCCCGTTGTTCTGAATGTTTGTATGGCAAGTCGGCACCGGGGTTTCCGTTGCCAACGCTATTTCCAACCCGGCATAGCGATCATTGTCGAATCGGCTTTGAATCAATTTGGTTAGCCCCTCCTTCGTCGGTTCAATGGACGGATTCTGATTCCGCAGATACTCTGCCAATGGCTCATGAAAATAATCCAGAATAAATTCCGCCAAGGCATCGGCGGTCGCAGCGGAAATGTTGGAATAATTAAGACAAGTATGGATAACAAGCAAATCCCAAAAGTCGTAATCCACCTCTCTTCGAATCGTTGCAAAGACACTATCAAAATGATCCCCAACGACATCAATAACCCTTGTCGCAAGATATCTCTTAAGCGCCTGATAAAAACTGCATTCGTCAGGATAATCCCTAGCCGCTAATAATTCTCTAATGCCGGGCGCAACCAAGGGTTCGATTTTGTTATAAACATCGACCCGCTGCGACCGCAGAATAACATTTAATTCTTCCACATGCACTTTATGCGCGGCTGCCTGCTCCGGGATTGGATAATGATTGAGAGAAACCACTTGATCCAAATCCTTTAACACTTGCGGAATTTCCGCCATATCTCGGGAATCCAATGGTTCTGCCAGCAGCAATTGCAGGATTTCTTCTACCGACAGCAAAACTTCTTCATAAATTTGGACTGTTTTTTCATTCTGGTCATTCAAAATGATGGCATGCGCCGCGTAAAGGAAAGCCTCGACCGCATGTCGCGCGGCCAGCAGTTCATAATGATTCAAGTTGCGCAGCCGGCCATTGCCGTTGGCATAATCGCTGGTAAAATTCTGATGATTGCCGTACTGATCCCCCCATAAAGCCTTCGCGTAGAAATCCGCGATTGTCTTTTCGATTTGCGCGAGTTGTGTGAGCACCTGATTCATATCAACACGGTCTTGACTTTTATTGTCGACTCCCAGCACCCTGGAGATACTGAGCTCGGTATGAATTTTTCCGTCTTTATCTTCTTTCAAATAGGTCTCGGCAACCTTAAGCAGCGAACTTCTGACTTCTTGCAAAATTGACTCATCCTCGACAGTCTCGGCCATAAGCTGATAGGCTGCCGTTAACCGATCCTCAATCAATGCCCCAAGGAAATGATCATATTTTTCCCTCGTCAATGCCAAGACAATGTGACTTAAGGTGATAAGTCTCCATCGGTGCTGACCGATTGTCCCTAATAATTCTTCTGCCAATTTCTGCGCTTCGTCCTCGTAGCCGGTAGTACTCAACGCGAAGACCTTCTTCCGCTT
>JAHFFS010000068.1 GCA_023247815.1 Candidatus Omnitrophota bacterium | reverse complement strand
TCCCCGAGGGTGGCTGGAGAATGAATCCATCTGGTTGCATATGGAATATAAATACTTGTTGGAGTTGTTACGCTCCGGGCTTTATCCGGAATTTTATGAGACGTTCCGTGATTGTTTGATCCCATTTGCGGATCCTCTGACTTATGGCCGCAGTATTTTGGAAAATTCTTCGTTTATCGTCAGCAGTGCCCATGAGGATGAAAAACTGCATGGCCAGGGATTTGTTGCCCGTCTTTCCGGGAGTACGGCAGAGTTCATGCACATTTGGATCTTGATGAATGTCGGTCTACAGCCATTTTTCATCGATCAAAAAGGAAAGCTTGCTTTGGAATTGAAGCCGGCCTTGGATAGCAGCCTATTTACGGTGAAGGAAGAGGTTATTCGTTATCGCCACAAGGATAAGGGATGGCAGAATTTGACGTTACCAAAACGTTCCTACGCCTTTAATTTTTTGGGTTCAGTTTTAACTGTTTATCATAATCCTTCTGGTAAGAATACGTTTGGGCCGAATAAAGCAACAATTAAACGAATTGAGCTTACCTATACCAATACCAACCGCAGACAGCCTGTCAAAATTGAGGGATCGGTGATCCCTTCCCCCCACGCTGAAGACATCCGCAGTCACAAAGTCGACCGAATCGAAGCCTTCTTTTAGGGGACAGTCCCCTGTTTACATCTTGTTAATAAGTCGATTAACTTGTTATTTTGTATGTATTTGTGTTTTTAACAGGTTTTGCACAGGGGACTGTCCCCCCCCTATGTTGATAATTGCAAATAATAAGTGTATACTTTACTTTAAACCATAGATACCTATTTATGTTTCAATCCTATCGCAAAAAATTTCACCGCGGAATTCTGCGTTTGGGGAATAATGCCATTATTTTGGCATTGATTCTATCCATAATTCTATGCCCAACAACAACTTATGCTCAAGTTGGCCTGAACTTGCCGGTTCCCGGGACCATGGTTCCAGTGAGCACCGGGCTTGTCCCAGCGGTCCTCAAAGGGATCAAAGTCTATCCCACAGAACCATTCCGGTTCGATTTCATTGTCGATACCGGTGAATCCGGGCTGGAAGGGGCTCCTCTTAACGCGGAATCACAGAAATTGATCAAATATTTTTTGGCGGCCTTAACGACCCCGGAAAAAGATCTTTGGGTCAATTTGTCCCCTTATGAAAAAGACCGAATTGTCCCGAATGAATTTGGCATTACGGAAATGGGGCGGGACCTTTTGGGACAGGATTACCTGCTCAAACAGCTTTCTGCCTCATTGCTCTATCCAGAATCTGAATTGGGTCGGCAATTCTGGCAGAAAATTTATAAAACAGCCTATGAAAAATTTGGCACCACCGATATTCCCATCAACACGTTCAATAAGGTCTGGATCGTTCCCAAATCCGCCAAGATTTTTACCAAGGACAACACCGCCTACGTTGTGGGCTGTGACCTTAAGATCATGTTGGATGAAGATTACTTGTCACTGCAAAAGAATTTGAGCAGTGAGGAATTCAAGACGAAAGATTTGCCAGCCACAGATGTTCAAGAAGTTAACCAGCTTTCTTCGCAGGTGATCCGTGAATTGATCATCCCGGTGATTGAAAAAGAGGTCAATGAAGGCCAGAATTTTGTCCAGCTCAGACAGGTTTATCATTCTTTGATTTTAGCTGTCTGGTATAAGCAGAACATGCGGCAAAGCATGATGCAGTCGCTTTACATTGATAAAGCCAAGGTGAAAGGGATTGCCGTCGATGATAGAGAAGTCAAACAAAAAATTTATGAGCAGTATTTGGCGGCGTTTCAAAAAGGAGTTTACAGCTATATTAAGGAAGAGGTTTCTCCTGGTGGTGATTCGCCCCTACCGCGCAAGTATTTTTCCGGTGGGATGAATCTTATGAATATCAAAGACATCATTGCTAAAGTCGGGAGCGAGACTGGAATCATGGCAAGCGGTAAATTGATCAGCCATGAAGTTACCCTGGTCCCGCACCGTGTTGTGAATAAATATATTTTTGATCATTTGCCAGAAGAGCTTAAGCAAGACAAAGCCAAGATCAGTCAATATGCCTTGGTTCAAAATGGGCAAGCGCAGAGCCGGGTGGTCCCGATCCCGGGATTACTCAAGGCGACGGGACAATTCGCCCATATCGGGTTGGGGCAGACTTACGGTGTTCCGGTCATTTATATCGACGAGGATTACGTGAATGATGAGGCGGTGCGCCAACACGAGTTGGATGAAATAACCCAGTGGGAGGCGCTGCGTAAAATGTTAGGCAAACAGCCTGGTGAGATGAACCGCTGGATTCAAGACAATTTTGTTTACGCTGAGCAGCTGCGCGATACCTTTCATAACAATTCGCGTAACATTGATCCGCTTTTCGCGGAAGCCCGACGGCAAGGCCAGATGCCTTCAAAAACAGATGTCTTGCAGCTTTATCCTGAAGAATGGAACGCGGCGCAAACGGAAAAATCCATCAACATCGCCGCCGGCGGAAGAGGCATGACTTATGATTTTCACATTTCGGTTCAAGAGTTGATAAAAGAGAATAAAGCGCTTATGATCGCTGACAATTCCGACGCGGTTGCTCATGAATTATCCTTAACTGCGAAAGCGCAGGGGATGGATTTTTTACTCATCAGACCGAGAAACAAGACTGATTTGGACCGTTTGAAATCAGCGATTCGGGTCAATCCCGACGGAAGTTATCAGCATGTTGACGGTCCTTTGCGCAGGACTTTGAAGGATTCGAAAGAGGCCATCATTTTGATTGATTATAACGGTTCTGCTCCGAATTTGGCCGGCGGGTTTCATAGGATGTTCGACGACGATCCTGGTTATGCCGACCTGAAATTGAACAAGAATATTAAAGTTTACGGGGTTGTCAGTGACCGTCAGGTCGACCGTTTTGACAGTTCGTTCACTTCACGTCTGCGGCATCGGGCCCTCAAGATGAATTATCAAGATCCGGTCGATCGGTTGCCCACCAAAAATATTCCGCAAAACGCCGTCGAGATTGATTTGAATGAAACCCCTTTTGTCCGTGAACTTTTGCTCGGGACTTATGACATTGGTCCCAACGGCGAAATCCTCGTCATCCCAGGGCAGCTCAATAACGCGAAGAAGGACACCGCGTTTGTTTTGCGGGGCGGTGATTTTAAAGATCCTTCGTTTCGGGACTTGATCCGGCAAATCATTGAAAACCCGGTGCAGGAATTCAACATGGAAACGATTGTGATCCCTGATGGGGTAAATATTTACCGTGAAGATGTGGATTTTAGTAAAGGTGTTAGTCAAAAAAAGCTTGTCGCCTGGAAGGAAATGCCAGACGAAGGAGATCAGGTCTGGATCATCAACAAGCAAACGCAGGATTTTCTTTTTAAACGCAATCACATTGATAATGCCAGAGAAGAGAATCAACTGACCCGTCAAGCCGGAATTTTGGATCTGTTGAAGACTCCGAAACAGTTAAAAAATCAGCGGGTGCGTTTGGCCGTGACCAGTCAGCTCGACGATTGGGTCTGGCACGCGATCATGCATACCGATGGGGATATGATCGTCGAAGTAGCACCCTGGGTCCCGGTCCCGAGGGCGTATCTCAAGTTTCGTTCCAAGGTCCTTAAGACCCAAAGCAATGAACGGACATTGAGCGAATGGGAAGACGTGAAAGAAAAGAAGTCGATTTTGGTGGAATCAAAAGATCTGGAGTTCGCGCTGCGTACGATCGAATCCTCCTATGATCCTGATGAATTTGTGGTTTATCCGGTCACGGCGGAGACAACCGTTAATCAACTCTTTGAGTTTCCAGATTTTTCTTCGACCGAGGGAAAACGCAAGTACACGTCAACCTCTCAAGAAATTTATGAAAAATTGTTGCAAGGGAAAACAGTGGTCTTGGTCGGTGCTGAGCACAATAAAGTGCTTTGTCAGGGATTGGAATCAGCCTTGCAGGAAGATCCGTATATCATGGTCAATGGCATGAGGGTGGATTTGCCTGGTCGATTGATCGTGTTGCAAAAGCCGCTGGCCCAGGAATCTTCAACCGCGGTCAATCAGGTCAGTATGAATCCCAACGACGCTCTGATGGAGATGATGCTGCAGGATGACGAAACAATAAGAACATCGTTTAATCGAGACGATTATCAGAAAATTCTTAAACTGCGTGATATGTTCAACCGGCTGGATGGGATCAACCGGGAAGAAGTGAATTTCAATCTTTACCGTCTTCGTTTGCTTTTTGAATATGTCGGTTTAGGTTATACCTGGCTAGAGGCCTTTGAGCAAGTGGTCATTTCCAAATTTGCCGAGGACCAAGAGCTTGTTTCTTACATGCGGGTCATGGTCCGCTTGATTTTTGACGTTGAGGAGCGGGAGTTCACTTTGGATGGAGACAAAAAGCGAAATGAAAAGAGCCTCCACGGCAAACGGCTCAAACGTATTTTGCAAAAGACCGTTTATCCGGTCCGCTGGGACCGGTATTTTTGGGAATTCGTGGATACCTTGAGTCTCGATTTGTTGAATCAAATCCAGGCTAAGCTTGGGACCGATTTTAAGGCACCGAAATTTGACGCGCAAAATCCAGACGAGATAGAGCAGTTTTTGCGAGGATTTAAAAAAATGTTAGGGACCGATTCACAAAGGTCGGCTGGCGCGGCCGTCCATAAAATGATCCGGACTGCTTTGATCAAGCATTATGATGATAAGAACGATACTGAGCACGCTGATTTTTATCGAAAGAAATTCGCGCTTTACGCGGCCACTGATGAATGGGAGCCGGAAGTCATTGGCGCAACCGTTGTCCCCTCTATTGATTTTGAAACCAACGCGGGGGAAGACACCTGGGAATACCGGGAGCGCATGGCCGGCGCTGCTTTATTCATCAACAACGCGGTCATGTTTCAAGGTCCTCCAGCATCGGGTAAGAGTCATCTGGCCCAGATTTTGGCGGCAAAGAATTATCAGCCGAATGAAATATTTCGTTTAACGGTTGGGAATGATGCCAAAGAAGAACACGTGATCAGCCGCCGCGTTTATCAGCAGGACGAAAAGAATAACGAATCGAATCCGATTGTGGACGAGGCCATTGCTAAGTGGGCCAAATCAGAAAAAGGGATTCTGATCGTTGATGAAGCGAATTTGACTGAACCGTATTTTTGGAATTTTCTGAGAGGTTTTTTCAGTAAAAATCCGCATATGTATCTTGACGGCCGGTATCAGGACTTAAAGGATAAAAAGATCATTTTTACCGGGAACAAGGATTCGCTCGTTGGAAGAAAGCTTCAGGAGTTGATTGAGGAGTACATGGTCACGATCTTTTTTAAACCTTTTAAGCGTTCTGATATTGAGAGAATTATGCGGGAACAAGAGTATCTTCCGGAAAAAACTCTTTGGAAAGATCAATTGGAAACACTCATTTTAGACCTGCATTTTTTGTTCAACCGAATGAACCCGAATTTGGGTTTCGCTTTGCGGGAAGTCCAGGACCTGGCCCAGCGGGTCAATTTTCTTTATCCCGATGGGTGGACGGAAAATGAGGTCATTGATCTGGCCTGGCAGATCTATGGTGGAAGTTTTAATCAAGAAGAGCGAGAGGCACTGCATCACATCTTGGCGCAAAAGTACGGGGTTGAGATGTTGACAAAACAAGAAGGGGCCATGATCGATGAAGTGATGCAACTGACCGGAGAGGTTTTAAAGATCGACGCTGATGACAAACCCTTGATCATGACTGACTCAACCGCGCTGATGATTCATGATGAGATGACCATGCTTACCTTACGGGAAGCTCGCATCGATGCGGTCAGTAATAATCAAAAAGTTCTTCAAGGCAAGATGGGGATGATTACCGACGGAGCGCCGGGCCGGGCTAAAGACGTTGCTCTGATCAAGGCCTTAAGGTTGAAGGGATATCAGGAAGTGCAATATTCGAATACCCCAATCAATCTCGCTGATATCAATCAAAAGCGGTTTTACGTGATCAACGCCCAGCCGGATAACGCGGATTATTTGGTCAAGGTCATTGAGCGCGCCCGGCAAGAGGGGGCGGTGGTGATCATCCGCGAGATGAATTTATTGCCCACGGATTTTTTGGAAGGAAAACTCAATGAGGTGACCAGGGAAGCCGGCGCCGGTTTTTTAGTATTCGCCACGATCAATTCCATGGATTTCAGCGGCCGCCAACAGCTCTCAACGGCATTATTGAACCGCATAGTTTATCGACGGGTCTATGATTACACGCAAAAAGAACTTAAGGTATTGGCCGAACGCTGGGTCAATTACTCAATCAGCGAGACTAAAGACCGACCGGTCATGCTTGAGGCCTGCAATTATGTCATCCAAACGTATGTCTGGCTGCGGGCGAACATCGCCGATGTCAAGCACCGCCCGACGTTTCGGGAACTGGATTACATCATGGCTAGTCTTTTGGAGCAGTATAAAAATTTGGGCAGTGCTGAATTCGCCCGGCAAAGTAATTCGCTAACGGAAAGTCTCATTGCCCATACCTACGGTCCGCTCTATATCGCCAAATTTCTTAAAATTCCGCTCGCCCCTAAACGAGAGCGAACGCGATTCCAAGAGAAGGAATACAATGATACTGAATTTTTGGAAAGATTGGCTGGATTTTTCATTCCTACGGCTTTGGGACAACCGAAATTCGCGATCATCGCGAATAAACCCGATCACCCCGGCGGGGAATTTTTGGTCTCGGAGGAGGAAGATGGGGAAGTTTCTTCTCAGATTGCCATGTATGCCAATATGTTTGGCGATCCTTATTTCACTGAGAAATTTATGTATGAAACGATGAGAGGATTGCTACACCGCGATGTCCAGCCGTGGGCTCCGTACCAGGCTGGCCTGGAAGTCGTTCCTTTATTGAAAAATATCGAAGATGTGCGTTATGAAGAAGCGTTGCGTCATTATTTGCCAAGGACGAATTTGGGAAAGCCATCGGCTGCTGAAAAAGAATTCGCGGCAATGGTTTACAATCGTAATACCAAGCAATTGAAGGAGTGGATGACTCGGCCTCATGATTCACTTAATCATCGCCGGATTTTTCAACTCTGTCTGCTTGTCTTTTCCCGAGGATTGCTGGAGGGTTTGGATGATGAGCACGGGGAACCTATGAGCGTTAAAGATCTGTTCCTGATTTTTGCCAAAGATTTAGAATTCAAAGATGGCGGAGCCCATATCTATGGCGAAGAATCCAACCCCATTCGTCTCGCGATCGACCATTTTGAGACCATGACAGAATTAAAACTGACATTTCCGCGCGGCTCATTTGAGGGTGAATTGGATGAAGAGGAAATCCAATTCCAGACGTACCGGGCGGAAAATCTGATCAGAGAAATTCAGGAAACGATGTTGATGATTGAAGGGGACCGGGTCCCTGATCCGCCGAAACTGCCTATCTCTCCTGAAAGGGAACAACAGGAAAGAGATCGCGCCATGGCGAATTTGGAAGTCAGTCTGGAAAGCGGTCATGAAAATCCAACCTTTACCGAAGAGGAAACACCGATAACCAGGGACCCTGATTTAACGCCAGAAAAGCGTGAGCAGATGCAGGCCGAAAT
>JAHFFS010000067.1 GCA_023247815.1 Candidatus Omnitrophota bacterium | reverse complement strand
ATCGGCGTCACCGTCCAAAACCAAACCAATCTCAAATTTCTCTTTCCTGACCCTCTCCATGATCTCACCGAGAAATTCAGCGACGGGTTCCGGTTTGAGGCCGTTGAAGTAAGGATTGATCTCAGCTCGCATCAAAGTCAAATCGATTTTTGTCCCTTTCAAAATCACTGCCATCAAGCCGTTGCCGCTGCCGTGCATCGCGTCGGTAATCACTTTGAACCGGGCGTCTTTCATCTTTTTTAAATCGACATACCCTTTGATAAAATTCAGATAGTCACTCCTAAAATCATGAAGGACAACTTTTTTCTCTTTCAAAGCTTCGTCGAGATCAACCTTTTTGACCGGGACCTGGTCCAAAAGCCCTTCAACCTGGTCGGTGATATCACGTCCAGCACCCCCGCCTTGGGCGGTCTTGATTTTGATCCCATTGAATTTGTATGGATTATGACTGGCCGTGATCATGATACCGGCCACACACTGATTCCGCGTAACGCCATAACTCAACGCCGGTGTCGGGATCGGCCCCTCAGAGAGCAACACTTCAATGTTATTGGCCGCCAAAACTTGGCTCACCAGCCGGCCGTAGTCGCCGGACATGAACCGCGTGTCAAATCCGACCGCTACTTTGCGGCTACCGCTCGCGCGCTTGCCTGGACGCAAGACCCATTGGGCGATGGCTTGACTGATGATTTCAACATTTTTAAAAGTAAAGGTGTCGGAAATGACCGCTCGCCACCCGTCGGTACCGAATTTGATTTCCGCATTCATACCACTCATCCTTGACTCCTTTGCTTACTGATACAATTGATGTTTCTCAATATATCGAATGACCTCTTCTGGAACAAGGTATTTTATCGATTTTCCGGCTTTCACGCGCCCGCGCAGATAAGAGGAAGAAATATCCATTCCCGGCATGGTGACGGTCCGATATTTGCCGCCATCACGACGGTGCTGGTAGCCCGGACGATTGACCACAAGGAACGTGACCATTTTCAAAATGTCCTGAATCTTGTGCCACTGTGGAAGCTGCCGGAGGCTGTCCTCGCCGATGATAAAAAAAAGTTTGGCCTCTTTTTGATATCGCGAAAAAATATGCTGAACAGTGTCGATGGTGAAGGACTTTCCCTTTTTCTTGATTTCATAGTCGGAAACGCCGAATTGGGGATGGCCTTGAATGCAACGCTCGACCATACGATAACGGTGCTTTGCCGCGGCCAGGGAATGGGCCTGCTTATGCGGCGGCAGGTAAGAAGGGACAAAAATGATTTTATCCAAATCAAATTTTTCCTGCGCCATTTGCGCCATCACCAGATGGCCGATATGGATCGGATTGAAAGTTCCGCCGAAGAGTGCGATGCGTTTCAAGAGAGGCCTCACTGAACTAAACTCGAATCTGTCCTTTTCCGTGAATCTGATATTGGTACGTCGTCAATCCTTCCAAGGCCATTGGGCCGCGAACATGCAATTTGTCAGTACTGATCCCGACTTCCGCTCCAAAACCAAATTCGTAACCATCCGTAAAACGCGTGGACGCGTTGACATAGGTGCAGGCCGAATCCACACTTTTTAAAAAATGCGCGGCTTCCTTTTTATCATCGGTCACAATAGCGTCGGAATGCTGAGATCCATGGGTATTGATATGGTCCACGGCCTCCCGCAAAGAATGAACGACCTTGACCGCGAGGATCAAATCCAGATACTCTTCGTCCCAATCTTTTTCCGTGGCGGCCTTGACGCCCGTTTTCAGGATCCGGCGCGTCAGCGGGCATCCGCGGATTTCAACACCGGCATTCTTAAAATCATAAATCATCGTCGGAAGAAAACGTGAAGCAACATCCTTGTGGACCAGCATGGTTTCCATGGCGTTACAAACCCCAGGCCGTTGGACCTTGGCGTTGAAACAAATCTTATGCGCCATATTCAAATCGGCGTTCGCACTGACATAGGTATGGCAAACCCCTTTGTAATGCTTCACCACCGGGATGAGCGAATGCTCCGCCACAAACCGGATCAACTCTTCTCCTCCTCGAGGAACCAATAAATCCACATATCGATTCAATTTCAATAAAATATGGACCGCCTGACGATCGGTTGAATCAATCAACTGAACCGCCTGGCCAGGAATCTTGGTCTTGGTCAACGCCTTTCGCAGAACCGAAAAAATGGCCCGGTTCGAATGCGCGGCTTCTTTCCCGCCTTTTAAAATCACCGCGTTCCCCGACTTTAGACAAAGACCTATGCAGTCGCTGGTGACATTCGGCCGCGATTCATAAATGATCCCAATAACACCGATCGGGACCCGCACTTTTTCGATCAGCAGCCCATTGGGACGCCGATACGTTTCTAAGACCTCACCAATCGGATCTTTCAACCGAACGGTTTCGTGCAGAGAATCAGCCATGGCCTGAATCCGCTTGTTATTCAAAAGCAAACGGTCCACCAAGGCCGAGGGAAGATTTGACTTTGCCGCGGCCTTAAGATCTTGCTCGTTTTCTTTTTTAAGAAAATCGCTGTTCTGTAAAATTGCCTGACTCAATCTTTGCAAGGCGCGATTTTTCTCCGTCGAGGAAATAAGGGCCACCTGCCGCGCCGCGACCTTAGCGGCTTGGGCCATCTTTACAATTTGCGTCTCTAAATTCATCGCTTTTCCTGATTTTCTAGAAATGATTTAACCGTAACCAAACCATTATCGTTCGCAAAGAACCAAATCATTGCAATGGATGACTTCCTTTTGCCCCTGACGGTCATGGGTCTCTTCCAAATCCGCGACCGTATAGCGAATGATGCCGCGGCCAATCTCCTGACCATCCTTATCACAAACCACCACCACATCCTGACTTTTGAAATAGCCTTCCCATTTGAGTATCCCGGGAAGCAGCAGGCTTCGGCCTCCTTTTAACAGCGCGGCTTTAGCACCGTCGTCGACATAAAGCTTGCCCTTGGGTTTGACCCCAAACGAAATCCAATGTTTGCGCGATAACAGTTTGTCTTCTTTTTCAAAAAAATACGTCCCTATCCTCTCCCCTTGCAAAACGCGCAGCAGCACATCTTTGGTTTCCCCGTGGGCAATGACGCAGGGGATCTTGGCCCGGGTGACCATCTTGACCGCTTCAAGCTTGGCCGACATCCCACCCTTTGAAATGTTTTTTCGTTCTGTCCCTAAGGCCAGGCCTTCCATTTCGCGGGTGATTTCTTTAACCTCACTGAAAATCGTTTTCTTTCCGTTTTGCAAATCATAAAACCCTTCCACGTCGGAAAGGATCACCAACAAATCCGCGTTGAGCAGACTCGCCACCAGACTGGACAGCTTATCGTTATCGCCAAAACGGATCTCGTCGGTGGCAACAGTGTCGTTTTCATTGATGACCGGGACCATCCCACAGTTTAAAATCGCCTCGATGGTATTGCGGGCATTGTTGTGCCGGCTACGGGCATCAAAATCGTCCCAAGTCAAAAGGACCTGGGCGCATTTGGTCTTATTTTTTTTGAATAAATCGACATACGTACGCATCAAGACCGTCTGACCAATGGCTGCCAGCGCCTGCAGCAAAGACAATTCCGTAGGACGCCTAAGCAGGGAAGTTTCTCCCATGCCTAAAACAATGGCCCCCGAACTGACCAAGACCACCTCGACATTTTGCCGACGCAATTGGCTGATCTGATCAACTAACGAACGCAGTCGGGCGGTCCGCGGTTTCAGTGAATAAGTCGCTATGACACTGGAACCGACCTTGACCACAACCCGTTTGATTTTTCTTGGGAATGTGCGATGCATGGCGTCATTTCATTTCGCTACTGCTGAAAAAACACTTGGCCTTTCTCAGCATTGATCATTTCAAACTTTGCCGAATCTTTTTCAGCAAAGGGGCCAGCCCTTCTTCCGCCAAAGCGGAAATCGCTAAAATAGGCTGCTTAAAACGCTTTTTAAAACGTTTTAAATTCTCGGCAGCTGGTTCTAAATCCATTTTATTAGCAACCAAAATTTTCTTCTTCAACAAAAAGTTGTCACTATAGGATTCCAATTCGATTTCGATCTTTTCAAAATCATCCAAAGGATCACGGCCTTCGCTGCCCGACATATCAATCATATGCAAAAGGACCCTGGTGCGCTCAGCGTGTTTTAAAAACCGGTCGCCCAATCCGCGGCCCTTATGCGCGCCTTCAATCAACCCTGGCAAATCAGCAATCACAAAATCTTGCTCTTCCCCATCCTGAACAACGCCAAGGATAGGCTGCCTGGTGGTAAAAGGATAATTGGCGATTTTCGATCGGACTTTCGAGACCTTGGTAATCAGCGTCGACTTACCGGCATTGGGAAACCCAACAATGCCGACATCAGCCACAATTTTCAATTCGAGATGGATGACCTTTTCTTGGCCTGGATTCGGCGGGATAACGATCTTACGTCTTTTATTGCCTTTGCCACCATCGCCCCCTTTGGCAACAACAACCGTCTGGCCGTCTTTTACCAAATCCTTGATCAACAGTTGATTCTCGTGATCGCGAATGATCGTTCCCAACGGAACCTTGAGGACGCAATCTTGACCGGTCTTTCCCTTTTTTCCTTTGCTGCTGGCGTGACCGCCGCGCTCGGCCTCATAATGCTGTTTATACCGATAATCCAAAAGGGTATGGATCCTTTTATCAGCGACAAAAATCACGTCGCCGCCGTCACCACCGTCGCCGCCATCCGGCACTGGATAACGCATGTATTTGTCGCGGTAAAAACTTTCGCAACCTTTACCGCCGCCGCCGGCTTTGACAAAGATCCGTGTTTCATCAACAAAAACCATTTCAGTTGCTGGCTTCGATCTTGGTGATGCTCAAGGCGGTCAATTTCTGACGATGTCCGCGCCTTGACGATGAGTTCTTTCGTCGTCGGTATTTTAAAATCTTGACCTTTTGGTCCTCATCATGTTCAACAACACGGGCGGTGACTTTAACGTCCTTTAGAAAAGGCGCACCCACGCGCACCAATTCACCTTCACTGAATAAAAGGACCTGATTGAGAGTCACGTCTTTTCCAACCTCGCCTGCTTGACGCTGAGCCGCGATGGTATCACCTTCTTTGATTTTAAACTGCTTTGCTCCAACTTGAATGACGGCATACATCTGAAAACCTCCTATTTTTTTGGGACAACTTACTTAAGTCTCAAGTTACAAGTCTCCGGTCGCAAGTAATTTTTTATTTGTAACATACGACATGTCACTTGAAACTTGGGACTTGCGGCTTGGTGCCTGGGACTTGTTACTTTCCAGGGGCAGCCCCTCAAGGGATCATCCCTCATTAAACAGCCTTGATCTTACCGCGGCCATGACAATACGGACAGGGCGTAAAAGAAATGGCTTCAATGGCGCGACCCGTACGAGCCCGGGTCATTTCCAAAAGTCCTAAAGCAGAAATCCGATACCCTACCTCTGATTTCGCGCGATCGCGGGTCAAGGCATTCTTTAAAGCTTCTAACACCTTGCGCCGGTGGGCTTCCCGACTCATGTCGATAAAATCAATGACAATGATACCACCCAAATCCCGCAAGCGCAACTGACGCGCGATCTCGGGGGCCGCCTCCATGTTGACCATAAATGCGGCTTCTTCAGGACCCGCTTTGGTTTTGAACTTACCGCTGTTGACATCCACCACAATCAGCCCTTCAGTGGGTTCGATCACGACATACGCGCCCGATGGCAATGGGACTTTGGTATTGTAAATCCCTTCCAATTCCTTCGCGACCCCTTTGAACTGAAAGATCGATTCTTTGCCCTTGTAATGAATGATCTTATTGACATGCGTGCGTCCGATCAGATTATCGACAAATTTCTGCAATTTAACAAAATCTTCCTCGGAATCGATATAAAGCCGTTCAACATCATCGGTCAAAAAGTCACGTACGACTTTCCAAATCAAATCATATTCTTTGTAAATCAGCGCCGGAGCAGACTTTTTTTCCGCCAATGCCGTGATTTGCTGCCAGACTTTATATAAAAATTTGGCGTCACGGATCAGTTCCTTTTTTCCTTGTTCCATCGAGACCGTACGAACAATGAATCCGCCGCGACTGATAAAATTCAATTCTTTCAAAACCTCTTTCAACCGCTGCCGTTCCTGCGGATCACTGATCCGTTTCGAAACCCCGTGGTGCGGATCATACGGCATATAAACCACAAACCGACCCGCTAAAGTAAGATGCGAGGTCAAGCGCGCCCCTTTCGTGCCAAAGGGATCTTTCACCACCTGGACGAGGATTTCCTGCCCCTCTTTCAAAACCGGAACTTCACTTTTTTTCGGCGGAACATTTTTCTTGTCCGGACGTTTCAACAGCCGGTCAAGGAAGCGGCGAGGACCGGACATCTCCTCTTCGACCAACGGATTGACCGTGTCCGTCAGATACAGAAAACCATTGCGGCTCTGGCCGATGTTGATAAATGCCCCATTGATGGACGGCATGATTGACTCGACCTTGCCCTTATAGATATTGCCGAGGATCGATTGGTGCCGCTCGACTTCAATATGGAAATCATCGAGTTTGTCGTCCTCAATGATCGCGACCCGGGTTTCCCCTGGGGTGACGTTGATCAAAATCTCTCTTTTCAAATGTCATTCCTCTCTCATACTAGTCTCAGTCCAGTTTAAAAAAGGTATTGTACCTGGACTGCTGATTTTTGCAATCTCTTCTTTTTGATCACGGGGTAGCCGGGCCTGATGATAATTGCAGAGTAACCGTACCTTGCGGTCCCTCAAGAACAACCGCGTTCGCCTGGATCTCTTTCAACTGATAAGACCCCCAACGATCCTTTTGCCAAAACGTCATTCCATTGATCACGGCTGTGGCCTTTCCATCAGCCGAATATTTGATCTCCTGCAATTTCATCTCTTCGATTTGAAAAAGCCGCGGAACGTCCCTGATTTCACCTGTCGATGTGACCAATGGCCAAAAAGGATCGCGCTTTGACGGCTTGACGTCCAGAGCCAATAGTAGCGATGATGAAAAAAGCAACAAACCAATGAACAGCGGAAACCTTTTTTTCATCAGGGACTCCCTGCTTCGGGAACATCCTTCACCATCACCTGCAAAAGCAAATAAACCGAGTGGTGAAGAGGATCAACCGAATCCGCTCGGATCGACAATTCGTCCACCGAAAACAAACCAAATCTTTTTTCCATCTCTGCCAGCCAGTTGATCAAGTTGGTAAAACCTCCACGAGCGCTCAACTCAATGGGAATCTTAAAATAACGTTTCTGCTCCCGACGCAAAAGCTCCTTTTCCGAGGCCGTATCCAATTTCATTTGTTCCACCACAATCCCCTGCTCCGTTGCCAGCTGGTCCAAATCTTTTAAAAGCAGCGGCAAATCTTGTTTTTGCCAAAGCCTTTGATCAAAGCTTTCCACTTGCTGCTTCAACTGCTCAATTTCCTTTTCCTTGGCCTCCTTCGTCTGCGCGAAATGATCAAAGGACTTAAGTGCGCTTTTTCTTAGATTCATTTCCGTGTTCAGGGCATCCCTGGTTTGCAGCTGCCAGCGCATCAGCAACGCGTAGTCCCATAAAAAAATCACAACCGTTGCCAGGCAAATCACGGCAAACGGATATTTTTTCGCCGTCTGCAAAAGCCGGT
>JAHFFS010000066.1 GCA_023247815.1 Candidatus Omnitrophota bacterium | reverse complement strand
ACGGGTTTCATTAGCTATTTTCTCATCGTTTGGGATTTTATCCATTATGCCAGAAGCAAGGAAATTCCCGTCGGGCCTGGTCGCGGGTCTGCCGCGGGAAGTTTGGTGAGTTATCTCTTGGGGATCACGAACCTGGATCCGCTGAAATACGGCCTTTTGTTCGAACGTTTTTTAAACCCGGAACGGTCAGGAATGCCGGATATTGATATCGATTTTTGTTTCGAACGTCGGGGAGAGGTCATTGATTATGTCTCAAAAAAATATGGCGAGGATTGCGTTGCTCAGATCATCACCTTCGGGACTTTGCAGGCCCGTGCCGCGGTGCGTGACGTCGGACGGGTGATGAGCGTTCCCTATATCGAAGTGGACCGGATTGCCAAACTCATCCCAGCGGAAATCGGCATGACGTTGACCGAAGCACTCAAGGTTGAGCCGCAGCTGGCCAAATTGGTCAAAGAGGACGGCACCGCCAATCAAGTCATTGAAACCGCTAAGGTCCTCGAGGGATTGAACCGGCACGCCTCAACACACGCCGCTGGAGTTGTGATCGGCGATCGGCCGCTCACGGAATACGTGCCGCTTTACCGGACCTCGGACGGTCAGGTCACCACTGGGTTTGCCATGGACGGCATCGCGAAGATGGGCCTTTTGAAAATGGATTTTTTGGGGCTGCGGACCTTGACGGTCATTTCAAACGCGGTCAAGTGGATCAAAAAGACCCAGGCGATCGATGTGGATATCGAACATATCGCTCTCGACGACAAAAAGACCTATCAAATGCTCTCGCAGGCGAACAGTTTTGGGATTTTCCAACTGGAAAGCGCGGGGATGCGGGACTTATTGAGGAAAAGCAAGCCTTCGTGTTTTGAAGATCTGATTACGATTTTGGCCCTGTATCGTCCCGGCCCGATGGGCTCAGGGATGTTGGATGATTACATCAAGCGTAAGCGAGGTGACATTCAGGTCAAGTATCCTCACCCCAAATTGGAAAAGGTCTTGGCCGAGACCTTTGGCATCATTGTTTATCAGGAGCAGGTCATGCAGATGGCGAGTGTCTTAGCCGGATTCACGATGACCCAGGCTGATCATCTCCGTCGGGCCATGAGCAAAAAGATCGCTTCGGTAATGGAAGAACAGCGCAAGGCCTTTGTCGAAGGGTGCTTGAAGACCAGTCAAATCAAGGATTATGAAGCCAATCAATTGTTTGATTTGATTGATTATTTTTCCGGATATGGGTTTAACCGCAGCCACTCGGCCGCCTACGCCTTGATTTCTTATCAGACCGCCTATTTGAAAGCCAATTTCACGGTTGAATTCATGTGCGCTTTGCTGACCTGCGAAAAAGATAATACGGAAAAGGTCGTCGAGTATGTCAAAGAATCGGAACAACTGGGCATCCAAGTTTTGCCTCCGGATGTCAACGAAAGTGTCGTTGAATTCAGTGTTGTGGATGAGAAGACAATGCGATTTGGATTGTTGGCGGTTAAAAATATCGGGCAATTGGCCATTGAATCGATTGTGGCAGCACGGGTGAGCAGTGGGCCGTTCAAATCGCTTTTTGATTTTTGCGAGCGGGTGGATTTGCGGCTGGTGAATAAAAAAGTGGTTGAAAGTCTGGTCAAGTGCGGGGCTTTTGATTGTTTGAAGGCCTTTCGTTCGCAATTGATGGCGATTTCTGAGCAAGCTTTGGAATTGGCGGCCCATTCCCAAAAAGATGTGGCGGTCGGCCAGTTGTCTTTTTTTGGCCAAGCAAACGATTTCGGCGGATTTAAAAATGGGATGGAGGAACTCCCCCCCATTAAAGAGTGGACAAAGCAGCAAATCCTTGTGTTTGAAAAGGAATTTCTTGGGTTTTACATGAGCGGCCATCCCTTGGAGCAGTACACGATGGAGATCAAAGAATTCGCCAAATATACAACCAAAGGTTTGAAATCGTTGACCGATGGCCAGGATGTCAAACTGATTGGGATTATTCATGCTGTAAAATTGACAACCACCAGACGGAAAAATGAGCGCATGGCCATCATTACTTTAGAAGATTTGACCGGAGAGGTGGAGGTTGTGGTTTTTCCATCGACCTATTTGCAGGTAGCGAGCATCTTAGCGGAAGGGGAGGTTGTGTTAGTCTATGGGAGGGTAGGATTTCGAGATGATTCACCCAATATTGTTGCCAATGATCTAAAGAGGATCGATGAAATCTATAAAGCCATCAAATCCATTAAAATGGATCTCTCGGGCTTGAGTGAAGACCATTTCGCGAATTTACGTCAGAAATTGTCAAAATTCCCTGGGAAAACCCCGGTTTATATAAGTTTGGATGCGCCAACATATCATCGTGTACAGATTTTGGTGGGGGAAGAACTTTTTGTCACACCAAGTGAAATCCTCATGCGGGAAATCAAAGAGCTGATTGGGGAAACGAAGTTTTCGGTGACGCTATAAATTCTGCTTGACACTGTAACACCTTGTTGATACTATAGTTAAGCTTAGGAGGTGAACGCAATGACGAAAAAGGACATAGTACTTAAAATCACCGATATGACCGGCATCAAGCAAGTCGATGTCAAAACTATCGTCCAAAAAACCTTTGATGTGATTGTTGACAGTTTGGATCGCAATGAAAAAGTCGAATTGCGAAATTTTGGTGTTTTTAAAATTAAAGAACGTAAGGCGCGTTTCGGAAGAAATCCTCGAACGGGTGAAAGTGTGCCGGTTCCTCCTCGTAAAGTGGTTATCTTCAAACCTGGTTTGGATATGCGACAGAAGATCAAGTGATGTTTGAGAGCGCAACGTAGCATTATTTTTACTCTCAATAAGTTACATTCCAAAATAAAATCAAGATATGAACCAAGGGCGTCCTTTCATGAGGGGCGCCCTTACAGTTTCTAAGATGATGATAAAAAATTTCCTTCTACCCCGCGGCACCGCTGATATTCTTCCTGAAGAAATTTCGCGTTGGCATGAACTTGAGCAAAAAGCCCGTATTGTCTGCAAAAATTATGGGTATCGAGAAATTCGCACACCAGCGTTTGAAGAAACCGAGCTTTTCGCGCGATCGGTTGGGCAGACCAGTGACATAGTGCAGAAACAACTATTAAGCTTGGCTTCCCAAAAAGAAGGTGATGGTTCCAATTCACCGCTTTCGCTGCGGCCGGAAGGCACGGCATCGATCGTACGCGCTTATCTGCAGCATAATTTCATCCATGCCGAACCGATTTCAAAATTTTACTACTTAGGGCCCATGTTTCGCGGGGAGCGACCGCAAAAGGGGCGGCTGCGGCAGTTTCACCAGCTCGGAGTTGAGCTGATCGGTCCCGCAAAACAAAACGAAGATTTGAATCTCGCGTTTTTGGATGCTGAGGTGATTGGGTTGTGCGTGCAGCTTTTGCGGAGTTTCGGTGTCAAAGGATTTAAGGTCAAGATCAATACCTTGGGAACACCGCAAGACAAACAGGCCTTTTCTTCTTATCTGCGTAAGGTTTTGAAAGAGGACCTCAAGAGTTTGGCAGAGGAAGATCAAAAACGGTTTTCCGAAAATATTTTTCGTATTTTGGATTCGAAGAAAAAAGAATGCCAGCAGATCGTAAAGAAAATCGATTTCGCGAAAGGCAACTATCTTTCGGACTTCAGCCAAAAATATTTTGAGAAGGCGAAATCGGCCTTACGGGATTTGCGGATTGATTTTGAAGAAGTACCTTATTTGGTGCGGGGACTGGATTATTACAATCACATTGTTTTTGAAATTTCGCATGAGGCCTTAGGTAGCCAAGACACCCTGGCCGCTGGTGGACGCTATGACACCCTTGTTCAGCAATTGGGCGCGGATCCGCAAACACCATTCAGTGCTTTGGGCTTCGCGATCGGGATTGAACGGGTGCTCTTGGTCGCGGATCAGCCAGCCACCCCGACGGCGGAGGTCAATGTCTTTGTGCTTGCCATGGATGAAAAATTTTTGCAGCCGGCCTTTTGTTTGGTGAACGAACTGCGGCAGGCCGGGATATCTGCGGACGTCAACTATCAACTGGGATCGATCAAGAGTCAAATGCGTCTGGCCAACAAGCGGGGGGCCAAACAGGTTGTCATTTTTGGCGAGGAAGAAATGAAAGAGCACGCGGTCTCTGTCAAGGATATGGAACATGGCCAGCAGAACAAAATTGTTTTGAATCAAGTTGTCGATTATCTATCAAAGATTTTTATCAAGAAAGGGTAAGGGCGCATGCTGCGGACACATACCTGCGGAGAACTGAGAAAAGAGCACAAGGACCAAAAGGTGACCCTGTGCGGATGGGTTCACCGTCGACGGGACCATGGGAAGTTGATCTTCATCGATATCCGCGATCGTTATGGCCTGACCCAGGTGGTGTTTGTTCCCGCGGTCTCGCCGCAGGCCCATCAGCTCGCGCAAACGTTGGGCCCGGAGTTTGTGATCCGTTTGACCGGTGCGGTCAATGTCCGTCCGCCGAAGAATGTCAATGCTGATCTTCCGACGGGCGAAGTTGAATTGTGCGCCGAAGGTCTGGAGATCTTGAATAAAAGCGCGGTCCCGGTTTTTGAGGTCAGTGAGGATGCCGTGGTCGCGGAAGAACTGCGGTTGGAATATCGGTATCTTGATCTGCGTAGGGAGAAACTTTTAAAGGCCCTTAAACTGCGTCATCAACTCTGCATGGTGATTCGGAACTTCCTTTATCAAGAACAGTTCCTGGAGATTGAAACTCCGGTCTTGACGAAATCAACCCCGGAAGGGGCGAGGGACTTTTTGGTTCCTTCGCGCTTGAGTCCGGGAGAATTTTTTGCCCTTCCCCAGTCCCCACAGTTGTTCAAACAGATTTTGATGGTTTCGGGAATGGACCGTTATTTTCAAATCGTCAAGTGCTTCCGCGACGAGGATTTGCGCTCTGACCGCCAGCCGGAATTCACCCAATTGGATATGGAGATGTCGTTTGTGCAGGAAGAAGATATCTTTGCCCTGACGGAACGGTTGTTTAAAACAATTTTAAAAGAGTTGAAAGGTATTGATCTCGCCATTCCTTTTCCGCGGATGACGCATAAAGAGGCCATGGACCGCTACAAAAGCGACAAACCTGACATCCGCGAGGGCAAAGATAACGATGAGTTTGCCTTTCTTTGGGTTGTCGATTTCCCATTATTCAAATATAATGCTGAGGAGAAACGTTGGGAAAGCGAACATCATCCCTTTACTTCGGTCAAGCAGGATGACCTTGTATATTTGGATAAGGGCGAATATGATAAGGTGCGAGCGCGCTCCTATGATTTGGTCCTCAACGGCAATGAGATCGGAAGCGGGTCAATCCGTATTCATGAACGATCTTTGCAACAGCGGATATTTGATATCATCGGATTGGACCGAGAAGAATCACAGCGACGGTTTGGATTTTTGTTGAAGGCCTTTGAGTATGGGGCCCCACCGCACGCCGGTGTCGCTTATGGGATTGATCGGGTTGTGAGCATCCTTTCCGGGTTGGATTCCATCCGCGACACGATTGCTTTTCCAAAGACGCAGAAGGGCAGTTGTCTTATGACGGAAGCTCCATCGCTGGTTGATGAAAAACAATTGAAAGAATTAGGAATCAAGGTTGTTAAAAAATGAAATACGATAGATTGGACGGATCGGGTGAAAAACAGAGGAGAAAAGAAAATGATGAGAGCAATATTTCAAAGTTTCGCGTTTGTTTCAATAGTTTTGATTTTTGTGGGTTGCGGTTCTCACAGCCGCGCGGCTGGTCAAAAGGGTCTGGAAGTGCAAAGTTATGTGGTTGATAAGGAACGCGTTGATCAAGACCTGCAGGCGGGGAACAGCGGGTATTTGCAAGGGACCCCAAAACCGGTTGACCGCGGCGCTCTTAAGACGACCCGTAAGGTCTATGTTTTAGAAGTCACCAAAAATCCTCGCGATGTTCAGGAAGCAGAGGCTGCCGCACCATCTTCGCAAGGGGCTTTTGATTCTTGGCGAACACAGAATCGTCAAACGCAGGATACTTCAAGTCAAGCTCAGCCAATCCCTATTGCTATCGTCGATGAAGAGGCACCGAGTACAACTCCTAAGCAGACGACGATTGTGGAATATACGGTCAAAGACAACGATACGTTGCAGAAGATTTCTAAAGAATTCTATGGCAGTAATAAAAAGTGGTCGCGGATTTATGACGACAATAAAGATGCCATCAAGAATCCCGATCGGATCAAGCCAGGGACGGTCCTTAAAATTTCGGTAGAGAAGTAACTGCCTTCACAAAAGCAAAAAGCTTTTGAGACAATCGGCTAACATCCTTTTTTTAACTTTCCATGGAACAGATCATACCTCTTCAAAATAATCGAAATCTGCAGGCCCTTTTGGGGCCGTATGATCAGAATATCAAACTGATCGAAAAGGAACTCAACGTCACGATTTTGCATACCGACGGCGGGCTCAAGGTCAACGGTAAGAAGGAAGATATTCGCAAGGTGAGCGAATTGTTGGACTATCTGCTCAATATCACGCAGAACCAGCCGTCGATCAAGATGCGCGACGTGCAATATGCCATCAAGTTATTGGAGCCGGATAAGGGATTCGATTTCAAACGTTTGATCAAAGAAAAAATCGAAGTTTCGACCAAGGAAGGTTTGGTCACACCAAAGACCAAAGGGCAGATCGAATACGTCGAGGCGATCAAGAAATACGACATTGTTTTTGGTCTTGGCCCGGCTGGTACGGGCAAGACTTATCTGGCCATGGCCATGGCCGTCAACGCTTTGAAAAAGGGGATTGTCCGTCGGATTGTCTTGACCCGCCCGGCGATTGAGGCCGGAGAAAGTCTCGGTTTCCTTCCTGGTGACATGATTGAAAAAGTATCTCCGTATTTGCGACCGCTTTATGACGCGCTTTACGACATGATGGAGCCGGCAAAAGTTGAGCAGTATTCCGAGCAGGGGATCATTGAAGTGGCCCCTTTGGCCTTTATGCGCGGACGGACTTTGAACGATGCCTTTGTGATTTTGGATGAGGCGCAGAATTGCACAACGTTCCAAATGAAAATGTTTTTAACGCGCTTGGGGTTTGATTCCAAAGTGGTCATCACCGGCGATATGACTCAAAGTGATTTGCCAAAGGGCAAGACCATGGGGCTGCAGCAAGCACAACAGATCTTAAGAGGCATTGAAGGGATTCATTTTGTGAATCTGACGGGGCAGGATGTGGTGCGTCATGAACTGGTCCAGCAAATCATCGCTGCTTACGATCAATACGAGAAATTAGAAAAGAAATAGGTGGGGATGAAAGTCTCATGTTGCAAGTCACAAGTGACAAGGACTTTATCGCAAAATTTTTCTACTTGAAACCTGCGACCGGTAACCTGAGACTTTATTTACACAGTACGGTTCCATTAAATCAATGAACGGTTTTCCAATAAGGATGGATATCAAATACTGGGAGGCGATCACCGCGGTTGCCGTGGTTTTGCTTCTGACGGCTTTCTGTCAGGTGATGCAGCTTTCGCTCATGATCCCCATCCTTCTTTTGTTCGGCGGTATCCAACTGTTTTTTCTTAAGAAGGCGAATTTTCGGCGGTTTCTGCATTTGGGATTGCTGCTGACCTTACTCAGCTTTGCCGCTATCTACG
>JAHFFS010000213.1 GCA_023247815.1 Candidatus Omnitrophota bacterium | reverse complement strand
GATCAAAACGGTCCCCAAACCCGGCGAAAATGAACCGGCAAAAGAAGCGTAGTTATAAAAATTTTTGTTCATCAAAGGCTCAAATTTTTACCCACGTTTTAAATTGTCCATAGCATAGGACAATAAATTCTGCATTTAGAATAGGTGTGGATAAGAGATTTTGTTATAATCGTTACTACTGACTTACGCAAAATTAATAAAATATTATGGTCGTTAGTTTCATTTTTGGGATTCCACCATTATGTCTGATTTACGTTATAAAGAAGAAGGAGTTGTCCGAGTTATCCGCGGATGCATTGTCATCGTCGATGGGCTGCGTAACTGCATCGCCGGACAAGTGGTCCGTTTTGGTTATGGGACCCTGGGCAGCATCATTGGGTTTGACGAAAATGAAGCGCAAGTTTTGATCATTCGCCAGGTGTCGCAGTTGAAAACCGGTGATAAATGCACCGCGACATTGGAACCTTTTACCACACCCGTCGGAGAAAAGTTCATTGGCCGGATTGTCAATCCGATTGGCGAGGCGATGGACGCCTTGGGTCCCCTCCAACATGACCGGATGGCCCCGATTTTTGTCTCGGCCCCTACCATTCTTGAGCGGGGGATTTTAGAGAAAACGTTAGAGACTGGAGTCAAGGTTATTGATTCGATGATCCCCGTCGGTTTAGGGCAGCGGGAGTTGATTCTGGGGGATAAGATGACCGGGAAAACCACGATTGGCACCGACGCGATCATCAATCAAGCGCGGACCGGTCTCAAATGCATTTATTGTTGTATTGGGAAAGCGAAGTCGTCGCTGGGGAAAGTCGTACAGCTTTTCATCGATAAGGGATGTTTCAAATATACCACCATTGTCTCGGCGACCGCATCGGCGCCGGCGGGGCAGCTTTACTTGGCTCCTTATGTTGCTTGCGCCATTGGGGAGTTTTTTATGCAAAAAGGGCAGGACGTCCTTGTCGTTTTTGATGACTTTACGAAACACGCCTGGGCTTACCGGGAAATTTCACTGCTCTTGGGTCGCGCCCCGGGTCGGGATTCCTATCCCGGAGACATTTTTTATTTGCATTCAAAATTGGTGGAACGGGCAGCGTACATGGCTAAACCCTATGGGGGAGGTTCGATGACGCATCTGCCGATCGTTGAGACTTTGGAGGGGGATTTGACCGGATATGTCCAATCCAACCTCGTATCAATGACCGATGGGCAGATCATGGTCAGTGCGCCGCTGTTTGGTGAGGGACAAAAACCGGCCGTCGATTTGGGATTATCCATCTCACGGGTCGGAAGCAAGGTGCAGTGGCCGATCGTTAAGAAGTTAGCGGCTCCTTTACGTTTGGAATATCTCCAGTATCGGGAAATTTTGCGGGTGTCCAAACTCAAAACTTCTGGCCAGTCGGAAGAGGCGGAAGAAAGGATGAAGTCGGGCGGCATCTTAACCGAGTTGCTCAAGCAGGGGCCAGCACAGCCAGTGGCCTTGGAGGCGCTGGTGCTTATCCTTTATGCCTATAATCAAAAGTTGCTTCATGAACTGTTGATTGAAGAGGTCCCCGAATTTCAGAACATCATTTTGGCTTTTGCTGAAAAGAAGAACCCGGCGTTGATTAAAAAGATGCGTGAGAAAAGGAATTTGGACGACGAGATGAAAAAAGAGGCGGAGATTGTTATCAAAGAGTGTATCAAAGAGATTATTGATAAACGTCCCGAGCCTGAGCTGGATGATGAAGATGCTGAAGGTAAAAAGCCCCAAGTGGGTGTTGATGTCCTTGATCAGGCGACTTCCAAAAAGGAAAAAGCCGGGGCAAAGAAATAATTTTTCATCATGGCTGACTACATCCCAACGTTTAAGATTTCGATCATGACGCCGGAGGCCTTGCTCTATCAAAATGAAGTGCAAAGTGTTTTTTTTACCGGTGATCAAGGGGAATACGAACTTTTAGCTTACCATTATCCGGTTTTAGGGATCCTGAATGCCGGAAATATTATCATTGACTGGCGGGACGCGGTGCCGATCAAGTTCGGCATTGTTAAATTTTTTGCCAATGACTGCATCGTCCTCGTCGAAGAAACCGAGCGTTTTTCAAAAGTGAAAAAGAAGGCCACCGATATCCTGACGGAAGAGGACGATAAGGACTTTCGGCTTGGTTAGGATTTATTTTTAATTTAAGGAGTCATTCCCATGCAATTCGCGGAAACCCTGCTGATCGTGGCGATCATGATGATCGCGGTCATTGGTCCATCCATTGTGATCGCGGTCTTGGGGTATTCTGTGATTAAGGCGTTAAGCCGGAATCCTTCGGCAGCATCGAAGATTTTTATGGGGATGGTGATTATGCTGATCTTTGTTGAAGCCGTTTCCATTATCGCGATTTTGATCATTTTCCAGCTTTTTGGCAAGTAAAAAGGGATGTGGAAAAATGAGTTCAGTTGGTATTATTTTTATTAC
>JAHFFS010000065.1 GCA_023247815.1 Candidatus Omnitrophota bacterium | reverse complement strand
CGCTCCGGTATTGGCCGAAGGCCCAAATTCTGATATCCATCTTGGAAACAGCCATTAAAATGCCGGCCCCATCGCCCCATCAGATTCCGTCTCTGAAATCAAGCGTCCAGCAATCTTCGCGAAAAAATCCAGCCTGGCAGCAATCGCTTTAACTTAGCGTTATTCACGATCTTTCCATTCCCATCATTCACATTCGAAAACTCAGGCGAGGGTAAACCCTTTGCTAACGCCGCTTTTGTGTAAAGCTCTTTGCGCGTCGGGTGCTCATCACCGCAGGCGTTGATGATTTCACCACGGATATTACGCTCAATCACCGAAAACAAAACCCGCGCGGCATCATCCTGATGGATCAGATTCACCGGATGATCCGGATTTCGCAAATCCTTTTTCTGCGCCAAAAACCGACCGATCTCACGACCAGGGCCGAACAATCCAGCAAAGCGCACAACAGTGGATGCAAATCCCGGATGATTCATTAGATTTCGTTCAATCTGCCATAAAACTTTTGCTCGAGGAGAATCCGGCACAAAAACAGCATCCTCCCGGGCGTCTTCGCAACGCGAAGGGTAAACGCTCGTCGAACTGGTAAAAATCACAAACTTGATCTGTCCAGTCTTCAGAACACAAGCAATCACCGAATCGATTTGTTTTTGATATTGGGAAGGATCGTTAAAGGAGCGTTTGAATGGCAGTGTCACAACCAAAACATCCGCGCAAAAAAAATCCGCCGCGTTCCGGCCTTGGACATCCGGATCGCAGCGGATCAAAGAGAGAATGATTCCCTTGTTTTTAAACTCCTCTAATTTCGATTCCTGCGTCGTAGAACCCTTAACAACATAGCCTTCACTGACGAGCATTTGGGCCAACGGCAACCCCAGCCACCCACAGCCCAAAACACTGATGACCTGATCAGACTTCATTGATCAAGATATGTACTAAGCTCCGTCCAGGTCCCCTGACCGAGGATTCCATCCGCCTTGAGATTATGATCTTTTTGGAATTGGCTTATCGCGATTTTGGTTTGGTCGCCAATTTTTCCGTCGACATTACCCTTGTAATAACCGGCATTTTTCAAAGCAGTTTGCGCCTGCTCCGCCGTAATGGAAACGCGGATGATATCTTTATCAGCTTGCGAGCTACCGGCCTTAACCGCGGCTAACTTTTCCGGCCTCGCTTGATTGGCCTTACCTTTGATCCGTTCAAGATCCTGCGATAAATCCTTCACTTGATAGCTCAGTTCCTGAATGACCTGCTCTTTTTGGCGCTGATCCTTTTCCATTTCCATGACGCGCATCTGAAGGTTCGTCAGCTGTGTGCGGTCTTGGGATGTCGCGCAACCAGCCAGAAAAGCCGACAGTATCATTACGATCCAAATGCCATTTTTCACTTTTTCCTCCCTGTTCATGTTTCTTGTTTATCTTGTCTGAGTCAACGAGCTCGACTCACAAACCCATCATTTCTGAAAATGACTTACAAAATTTCGAGGGTTATTGTAACACAAATCTCGGCATTGGCTACTGACTTTTAAAAAAGTAAAATACGTCATGATAACTCATACTCCATCACTATTCATACTTCACCGAACAACCATATGATTTTGTCAACGAAACACTGACCGGCTGGCCGGCCATCGCTTCATCCAGGGCCTGACTGACGTAATTGACGGCAGTGGCGATATCGGCCGGGTCAACGGACGGGACACTGTCGATGGCCCCCTGATAAATCAATTCTCCCAGAGGATTGATGATAAACATATGTGGCGTGGTTTGCGCACCATACATATGACCTACGGTGCCGTCAGAATCCAGCAACACTGTCGTCGGGACCGCCCCTTTTTCGCTGATCAAACGGACAATTTCCTCTGCGGGATAATTCCCTTGCTTGCCAGAAACGGAAGAGTTGATCGAAAACCAAATCACACCCTTTTCAGTATAAACTTTCTGCAGGTTCTGCATGTTCTTACTGTTATACTGCTTTTGCACAAACGGACAATCCGAATTCCACCATTCCAAGACCACATACTTTCCTCGGTAATCCGACAAAGATTGCATTTTACCGTGAAAATCTTGTAAGGTGAAGATCGGAGCTGTCTGCCCCGTGGCCAGCTCCGCGTTCACCGAATTTGCTAAAGAAAAAATTGAAAACAGCGTCAATAAAACGATCTTTCTCATCGTTATGCTCCTTTCCTTGTCAGATAACGAGGACCGCCCCGGAAGGTTCAATCCCCTTTAATCTTTTCCAAGGCCTCAATCACTATCCCCTTGGTCAACACCTCCGGCAAAATGATCGGACCGGCCTTTTCATCCCGCGGGTAAATCAGATAAACCGGAATGCTGTTCTTTCCCAATCCCGCGAGTGCCTCGGTGATCATTGGATCACGCGACGTCCAGTCCGCTTTGACCGTGGCCACATCAAGCTCTTTGAACTTCGCAACCACGTTTGCATCATTAAGCACCAAACGCTCATTCACTTGACAACTCAGACACCAGGCTGCCGTAAAATCAACAAAAACCAACTTACCTTGCCGACGGAGGTCTTGAATCAATTCCGGTGAATAGGGCTGCCAAACCAGCCCCTTGATCTGGTCATATTTTCTTATCCCAAGAGAATCCTGAGCGATCCCCGTTAAGCACAGAGCCAATCCACTCAAAATAAAAAACACGGCAACGCAACCAACAACGGTCCGGCCACGAGCCTCCTTAATTTGCTGTCCCCAACTTCCCCAGACCCAAAGTCCAACGCCTATGACCAACAACCCCATCAACAAATGCATGACGGCGGCCAATCCTTTCTGCAATCCAAGGACCCAAGCTAACCACAACACCGTCGCTAAGAGCAAAAATCCTAAAAACTGTTTGAGCCGCAGCATCCATTCCCCGGGTTTGGGAATGAATCGCAGCAATTGCGGAAACCTCGACAAAATCAAAATCGGAAAAGCCGTTCCCAACCCCAATCCGGTAAAAATCAAAAACGTCGTTGTGCCCGGCTGCCCCAGAGCCACACCGAGGGCCGTACCCATGAAAGGAGCGGTGCAGGGTGTGGCGGTGATCGTTGTCAACATTCCGCTTAAAAAGGAATGCCTTAATCCGGAACCTGCTTTTGAGACACCCCCCAGCCGAGTCAACGCTGTACCAATCTCAAAAATCCCGAAGAGATCCAAACTCAAAATAAAAAATAAAATCGACAAGCCGACCAAAAACCCGGACGACTGAAATTGGAACCCCCAGCCAATCTCCTGTCCCAAACTTTTAAGAATCAAGATTCCGCCGGCCAACAACCAAAAGCAGGTCAAGACCCCCAAAGTAAAAACCACGCCGTGCCGGATGGTCTGCTGACTTTTTTCATGCGCCTGCTTAACCAGATGCAAAACTTTGATTGACAAAACCGGTAAAACGCACGGCATCAAATTCAACAGCAGCCCGCCCAAAAAGGCAAAAATAAAGGCAAGGAAAATACCGGTCTGGTTTCCGGTTTTCACAGGCACGATCTTCACAGTTGACCCTTCAGCTGACCGCAATGGTAACGCTTGCCGCAAATCCGCCCGCTGAACCCGTTGCTGTACCGGAAAATCAACCTCCAAGGCCCAAGGATTTGAAATTCCTTTCCATCCCTCGGTAATTTTTAAAATCCCCTGCAAACGCTCCTGCGGATCGTGGACAATTGCCGATTTCTCGACAGCCAAAGAATACTGCATATCACTTTCCTTTTGAACCACCTGGTTAGCGAGATGATCTATCACATCTTTGCGGTAAGGGAAAAATTGCAGCTCATCTAAAGATTTGTCCTTGAGTTCTTCTGAACGCATTTCAAAAAAATAAAATTTCTGGTCTTCAAAAACCTGAACATCCCACCCTAAAGGATTTCGGCCGAGCTTCCGACGAGTTTCCTGAAAACCAGTCTGCCAAAGAGGATTGATTTGTGGATCCTGACCGCTCAAAGGCAAGGTCAAATTCACATCCGCCTCGCCGGGAACACAAATTTCTTTGCACGCCAAGAACTCCACGTGTCCCTGCAATGTTACCTGGCCGACAAGACCATTGCCTGACGGTGTTATTTGCGACAAAAGAAAAACTTCTCCCTCGTAGACATAATTGACCAACGGATCAATCACCAGTCGATTGGGATATGGCCATTGAATCGGGCCGACCGCGAAGCCTTCCAGTAAAGTCCATTCAATAGTGGTAGAAATTCCGGCATCACCGGGATTACGCCAATACACATGCCAGCCATCATCCATCTTCATGCGCAAAGCGACCCAAAACGGCTGATCCGGCTTGACCGATGTGACCTCGGAGACCAGTTCAAGTTCAGTGCTGGCAGCAGTGACTGGCGCGGCAAAAACTGGAGTAGCCGCCAACAAAAACAGAAATGAAATAAAAAATTTTCTAACCATCGTTCTCTTTCACTGCCATTCTCTAACCTGCGAGGTTGGAAGAAACATTCGCTTGCATCAAAAGCACCTGGATTTGTCTGCTTAAATCCGGATACTCTTCCTGCAAAATCCCCAGCGCTTCCGAACGCTCGTCTAAAATCTTGAGCGAATATTCAAAGCCTGGCTTGATCACTGGGACACCCCCCAACTTTAATTTTTCTTTATCCCCAACGGCCTTCAAAGTCCCTAAATACAAAAACTTATCGGCTTTCACCGCAAACGAGACATCCATGTCTTCCCGCGCTGTCGTTGACCCCACCGGAATCACAATTGACTTGATCCGATAATCACCTTCTGGAAGTTCGACCAGAGAATAGCCGGAATTCAAGGTTTGCGTCCGCCAAGGGAAAGGCGGTTGATTAGAATTATCTCCCACGGTAAAATGATATTCTTTGTCTTGATCTTTTTGATTGATCAAAACAAGCCTTACATAACTGGTCTTGAGGACTCCTTCGAATTGGGTTTTCAAAAAAACGCGCCCCATCGGAACAACTTCTGCCCCTGAGATCTCAGTTTGCGACGTTGCGTCCGACGATACGGCTGCGCTGCCATTAAACTGTGAAAATGCGACGTTACCGGCTGAGGGTTCCAATGGGCCCACCGCCGACGTTTTCGGTTGGGGCCGCTTGCCAGCACATCCGACAACGCATAAAAGCAAGATGGAAAAAATAATTAGTTTCTTCATAAAATGCGCACTGCAGATTTTTTTTAGTCTACCAGAAAATAGATCCAATCTCAATCCCAAGAATCTGAAAGTACATACCATTTTTCATACCTGCGCGCATCAAATCATTCCCTCGGCGCGCATAAACAAAATCTTAACCATTGGAAAAAGCAAATACACGATCAACCCAAAAATGATCCCTACCGATATCACCACACAGACGGCATCCATCACTCGTTCAAAAAGCGCTTTGCGAAAACGCAAATCATAATAAGCGCTTCTTCGTCCGGCAGCGATCTTTTCAAGCGCTTTCTCCTGAATGGCTTTTTCAGTAAATCCGATACGACCGCTGAGCACTTCCAAAATGATTCGGAAATACTCCTGATTGTATTCGCAAGATTCGTTGGAATGCTCTTTGCGACTTCTTATTTTATAATTGCACTTCTCACAGCAGTCTTCATAAATGAAACGAAACAAAAAGGAATCCAAAATATTGATAAAAATCCAGGGGATTTTAAACAGCACGGAAAAATTCAACGGCTGAACGAGCAGGCGCTGATACCCCTTTCCTAATTTCATGTCATTGCGGCTCAGCGAATAGCTAAATACGAACGTGCGGTTTTTAAAAAAACTTCCCAAAATATAAAGCATGTGCCCATGGTCCCCGATTCGCCGATTTCGGTTGACCAGCGAATTCCCCGCTTCCGGCTCGTCTCTTTTGAAATACGCCAATTCATTTTCGTCAACAGCGACAAGCAATGTGTCGCAATGAATGCAACGGACGACACCGTCATCGGGGTACTCAGAAAGACATTTATAACATCTTCGCATGGGGGCGGTCCCCTGTTTCAGCCTTGAACGCGGGCGGTGCTGTGGTTGACACCCTGAATGGGACGTAAATTGATCATGCTAAAAAACAAATCAGCACTTTTGACCGATTCGACCGGCCTCACTTCCTTGAGCAGCCGCGGCATGATCACGGCAACACTCAAACGCATGACGGAAGAAATCAAAAACAGCATTAAAATTTTATGGCCGGATAAAGGCGGAAGATATTTGATCACAAATCCGCCGATCAATGCCCCAATGGCCAACGCCGTACCGTTAACCACATTGAAATAGGAAATGCATCGCATCCGCTTCGGGGGTGTGACCGCGTCATAAATGAAATTGACCGAACACAAATTGAATCCCGCCCAAAGGAACCCCGAAAACATCTCGACGAGAATAAGATAAAATGGCTGACGATTCAATATCCAGAGGATCGGAACAAAACTGATCATAAAAGCGGTCATGCGCAGAATCTTCAAATTCCCCACCCGATCGGCATGCTGGCCCCAGCGTTGAACGACGAGATACAAAGTGAACGGCGCGCTCATGATGATCAGCGTGTACGTCAAATAATCAAAGTGCAAATCGTTGATCATCAAGACCGCGAAAAATGGGGCGGACAGATTAACCGAAAAATTCATCAATGAAACAAAAAGCACGAATTTCGCGAAATTGCTTCGCTTCACATTCCGAAAAAACTGAAAAAACGTGAAGTGATCTTCCTTATTGAAAACAACCGGCGGCTCATCCATTTTGTTAAGAAAAAACAAAGAAAATCCCCGGCATAAAAAGGCCAAAGAAAAAATGATCAAAAAACCAATGATGGTTCCCCATCGATCCGAGAAATGAAGGATGATTCCCGAGACCGCCATCATGCCGACCGTAAGCAGTCCCAGGGTCCGGCTGCGCCAGCCGAAATAACCTCCCCGTTTTTCCTGATCGACCAGATCCGCCAAGATGCTCAGCCAGGCCGGGATGAAAAAGGCGCCTGCCGTCGTAAAAGCGATGATGAGAACAATATAAGTCCAAAAATGATTGAAGCCCAAAAAAGGAAAAAGGACCATTAACAAGATGGTGATCATTTGCACAACAACCAGCAAGCCCACCATTTTCTTGCGCGACTTCAAAAAAAGCGCGAAATCCGCGGATTTCAACTGAACGATTGAAGCCAAAAAATTCGCCGCCGAGTTGAGAATCCCAATATGAAAAGACTGCGCACCCAAGAAAAGGATAAACGGCGTGAAATATTCCTGCGTAAAACCGGTCATGCAGCAGCCGAACCCACCTTTAAAAATGGAGATCCGTAGGTTCTTTGCTCTTTTTTCCGGAGTCAAATTCGTCATTTATAGATCTCACCCATCCCCGTTAGCGCTGGACAACCTTACCAGTCAAGGCCTTTGCTACTTTTCAACCCTTTGCAAATTCATCTCCAATTGTTTGATCGCTGAAGCCTTGCCTAAAACCTGCAGCACATCCCCGGCCTCAAGCACGGTCGCCCCGTTGGGAATAAAGAATTTTTCATCACGGCACAGCAGCACCACCAAACATTCCAGCGGCACGCCGACTTCAAAGAGTCTCTTGCCAACCGCCTGAGCGTCATAAGCAACAATGATCTCTTCCAAATTCGCGTCGATCCCCTCTTTGCTTTCAAACTCTATGGGAAATGAATTTTTGCGGCCCAACGGCGATTCAACTTTTAAAAATTTTGAAATATACGGGATCGATGTTCCCTGGATGAAAACCGAAGTCAAAACAATAAAAAAAATGATATTAAAAAT
>JAHFFS010000064.1 GCA_023247815.1 Candidatus Omnitrophota bacterium | reverse complement strand
TGTGCAGTAAGAATAATATAATGGGAAAGGGATCAATCCCCAAATCAAGTGAGTTTGGTTAACATTATCCCAAACCAAACGTAGCTCCTTAACACGAAGATCAGGCATAGACTCCTTTGCATTCCAATCATCATAACTATTTTGGCGGTAACGAATAAAGACTTTAACATCCATCATGCGTTGTAAAATATTCAAATGGTCATTGGACAACAATTGTTCATTTCCATTGCAAATCTGGACCGGAATCTCAAGCGGCAATAACAATTCGTTAGAAACAACGTAATTGTCTTCTACAAAATGATAATTGAGAAAACCAAACGGCTTAATGACAAACTTTTGATATTCATCATAGGTCGCGGCAAGGATGTTCTCGATGGTTTGGCCGGACAAAAATTGATCAAGCGTGTCAACGATGAGCGGCTCATGATGAACCTTTCTTTCCCAGCGATCTGTGCAACAGCGCAGAAAACGCTCCAAATCCCGGGTTAATTCCTGTTCAGCTTTTGCCGGGTCCCAGCCTCGCTGCTTTATCATCTCCTTGACTTTGGGCATCAATAAGCTCTGATGAATTGTCCCTTTGACGATCAGATCCAACTCCAAAAGATTTTGATCATTCCGTCCGAGGCGTTTGAGTCGAATGATATTCATTGCCAAAACCGCGTGTAAGAAACTTAACTGCTCATAATTCAGATGTCCAACGCGCTCCTTGACCTGTTCCATTTTCAGAAAAACTTTCTCATCAATTCCAGGAACGCTGACGTTCTCTCTCATTTCCAAAACACCGTTGATATCTTTCTCATCAACCGTATAAAGACAACCTACTTTATGTTCAGGATCCCGATCGTCTCCCTCGATAACAATGAAATCCCCCTCTTTTAAATTGGTGTCATTAACTCTAAAAATATCGTTTTGAATGCTATAGTCACGCAATACCGCGACGGCTGGAATGGCCATGACCCGGCTGATGGTTCCTTCATGCATCGCTTCTTGACCAAAAATAGTAATAAGACCGTCAATTTCCCCATGATAAAGGGCGAACCGCGTCTCTTCTGATTGTTGAGTGACCCGCAACACGACCTTATTCCATTGGGCTCGAAATTTTTTGGCGCTGTCTAAACTGAAGACCAAGGTGCCGGCTACGGCCCCTCTCGCGATGAATTCTGCTCCGATGATTTTTCTAACTCGCCCCCGATCCTTTATCTGGTAAATGGGTTTTGTTTTTTCCACTTTACGCAGGGCTGCCGTCACCTCATTGACATCCACCAGACCTTGAAAATACATATCATTCACTATCCGCGCGTTCACATCCGGTGTGACCTTAATTCTTATCAATTGAAGTAAAAACAATCGACCGTCTTCAATCGTGAATTCTAGCTCCCGGCCATGGCGGAACTCCCGTTCAACCGTATTTTTTATTTCCACAAACTTCCCGTAGAGATCAGGAAAATCATTTCTGATCTTCTCAAAATCACGATATCCAGGATCTTGAGAACCGGTCATCGTCTTATCACCGGATGATTGCCGATAATAATAACCAAACAACCCGTCTTTTCCGGTGGCGAGATCGCGCGTGAATACGGCACCGCTGGCGCTATTTTCATTCTTATCGCCGTAGACCATCCGCTGAACGATGATCGCCATGCCGTAAGCAGCGTCGATACCGCTATGCTCGATATAAGCCAAGGTGTCGGGCTTATGCCATGATTGATAAACAATCTTTAAAGCCTCTTCCAGACTCATATTATCATTGGGAATCTTAAGCAAGGTTTCGAGAACGCCCGGCATCGTTGAGGCGCCACCGCCGCGCACCGAGACCAAAACATCTTTACCTATTTCTAAAGCAAACTCTTTTTGAAAACGCTCCTTAACAGCCTGAGCAAGCGCGGGAAAATCAATTTGCTCTAACTGATTTTTATCAGCCAATTGATGATCAATGAAAAATTGCGTGGAGATGATAACGAATTCGGGGACCGGAAGATTGAGATTGAGAAGTCGAAAAAGTCCAAATCCTTTACGGCTCACTTCATTGGCGTCCCGCTGGATGCCTGGCTCATAAACCAGGATGTCCTTTTGATATTCCGCCACGCGATCAGTAAATGTTTTTTCTTGACCCCTCGACCCCAGAACAACCGCTACCAACGCCGCTAGACTCGCTGGCCATAAAGAAGGCCACATGATACACGAGGCCATCCACGCTAAGAAAGCAATGACCACTATCACCACAAGCCCACCCAAATAACTGGTCACAACTTTACTGGTATCGACCAAAGCAGCCTGCTTATCGTTATTGACATTCACCGCCCAATTCGGAAGATTGCCGATGGGTACGCTGGCCTGAAAGACATTTCCTTTTCCATCCTTGCGCCGCTCATAAGTTACGCGCCCTTGATAATCAGCCATCACCGCGTGAACATCAGGCAGACCTAAGCTGCTGCCCGGTCGAGGAACTCCAGTATCTTCAACCGTAAAATGGACTTGCTGGCCTTGACGGGTTAATGAAATGATCACTTCCCCGCCCTTAGGAGTGTAGTTAAAAACAGTCAGGATATGCCCGCCAATCACAACCGTCTTTAACGTTGCGTAGAAATCTCGATTCTCGATGAATATGCCATGCTCTATATTTACACTTACGCGAAGTTCTCGATCATTTTGTGGATTAAATCGCTCAACAGTGTTTTCTATCATCGGCCCTAAATCCAACACCGTTTTGAATTGGGGCGCCATTTGCGCGAGAAGTGTAAAAGCACGGCTTCGTAGAGAATCACTTTTGTCCTTCCAATAGGCATTGACGATGGCTGGAATGATTCTGGTATCACGCATCATGGAGTCTACCTGCGGACCGACCTTCCCCAGTTCTTCTAAAGCGGCTAATCGATTAGCCGCATCTTTATCATTTGCCAACATATCCGCCAAAACGAAATAACTTACCCTGTACCATTTCAAATTTTTAATACGCACGCTGTCATTCCATAATTTTCCTGTGGAATGATCCTTGCCTAATTCCGGAACGTCTCCCACCGGAATAACAATGGAAATCCATTGGATCAAGGGATGCTTCTCTAAATAAATTTCTCCGCTATAATTTTTCAAAACAATCTTTGCCTCAGATAAAAACGTGCTATCCTTCAATACCATATCAAGCACTCTCTCCCCTTTAAGTTCCAGCATCATCGTGTTGTCTAACTCGCCATTGACTCCTGCGTTCTTACAACTCATGATCGAAACGATCGCATTCTGCCCGACCTGCTCGACGGCAACCATGACCTGAGGCGAATTTTCCGACTTTCGCGCTGTCCTGCGAAGAAGTTCTCCCAAAAGATTGCGCTCCAGAGTCCATCCTCTTTGATCCAGAAAAAACATGCCGGCAATTTTATCATGATCCTCGATCAAGACCGGATTTGCGGGCGCTCGAAGATAAACATCTTGATACTTACCGTTCAAAGCGCTTTTAACGACCAAATTCAAATCTATTGATCGGGCAAACCCTTCATCCATTCTCTGCAACGCCCGGAAAGCATAAAGATAATGATCAAAATCCAAAGGACGCAGATAAATCTCAAGCAAAACACGTTTGACCTTGTCACGCGCAATCTGGCCGACACGGTTCGCGATATCGGCAAAAGCCATGATCGCACTCCTCGAAAGAATAGGATCTTCATGCCTTACATAACCTTCTACCACTCCAAGACACTCTTTCCCGCCTTTTTCGCCTAAGACATGAATGGCTTTTTGGAAATCAGATATATTTTCCGCGGGATTCTCTAATGACCGAATCGCCTGGACAACTTCTTTGTCAACTTCTTTAATGCCAACCACCATCAAGGGTAACGCCACCGCCCAAAACACCACGGTATGCTGCGGCAAAAAGTACTGCCCTAAAATGATAAAAAGAATAACAAAAGCCGCTGCGCGTGTCATTGCGAGGAGCGCTGCGACGTGGCAATCCAGATGGCTTCGCCCCCGCGGGGCTCGCAATGACAAAAAGTCAAAAATCCCAATTCCCAAAAGCACGGCCGCCACGAGCAGCCAGCCCGCCCCAAAGGATTGAGAAAACATCATAGAAGCATTCCCATCACCATAGCCTGCTTGACGACGTTCCCGTTGTGTGTTATCTTTTTCATAAGATAGGAGTTGAGAAAAAATGATTGAAAGAAGGAAAAATATTAAACTGCCGGCTGATACATGGCTCCGTGAAAACATGGAGTCCGTTGTTGAAAAATATGCCGGGAGATACGTCGTGATCGTCGACAATGCCGGCCTCATCTTGTCCGATAAAGATGGGACCCCCCGCCAGATTGTCAAAAAGGCTAAAGCCCAATATCCTAAAACCATTCCCCTGTTCTTTCGCGTCCCCAGAGACAAAGATTTTACATGTGTGCTAAACCATCGATAAGCTTTCCCTACAAGTCCTACAAAAATCTCTCGAGTCCCATTGTTCCAGTTGAAATCAATGGGATACTCATTGACGCCTATGTGGACTCCGGAGCGATTCTTTCCATCTTTTCTATCCAAGAAGCGCAAGCGCTGGGGATTAATTATCGTCATGGCAGTCATGGGTCGGTCATTGTTGGCGACGGAAATACTATTCCCGTCTTTATCCATGACCTCATCTTGAAAATTGGCCACGTTTCCTTCAAAGCCCCTGTTGGGTTCTCCCCCCGATTGGGTGTTGGCTTCAATTTGCTGGGGAGAAAAGGGATATTTGATCGCTTCAAAGTTCTCTTCGACGATTCTCGACGCGTCATCACTTTTATTCCTAACTGAAACCTGCCTTCCTAATTTTGCCCAATACATCCCCAAAATCACGGCGGCGAAAAACAGCCAGCCAGTGACACCCATGTCCTGACTTGATAAAACTTCGTTCACGCCATCTTTGATTCGATCATGAACATATTGATCTTTTTTGCGCCCTTCCTGCTGCCGCAGCCATTTTTTAGGATGCTGCAATCTCCAAAGGTGTTGGAAATTGCCGCTGGCAGCAACGCGGGCTTCAAAACCTTGGGCCCGTGATCGGTCCAACACGCTCTCAAATAAGAGGCCGTATTTTTGAATCATCACTTCAATGGAAACCCGCAAATGCGCCTGAACAAACGCGGCCTGCATTCCTACCAGCCATTGTTGATCACCCTCTTCGGTATAGGCGTAAAACCTTCGGGCCGCCTCGACCATGTATTGACCCATCTCTCGTGTAGCTCCCGATCGGAAATGCTCAAGAATATGTGGATCACGCCTTTCGAAACCATCCACCACATCTTTGAATCTCCATCCTAAAAACGGATCCATCAACCAGCCGGTCTCATTGTGGATGAGGTAATCCAACGGGCCGCCGGTCGCGGTCGCGATGTTGTAATGGCCGTTCAAGGCCGCGCGCTGATCACTGGTTCCCGAGGCCTCTCTCGTCGACCAAGGCATGCTCACCCAAACATCCGATGCGCAAACCGCTAAACGCATAAGATCAATACTACTCTCCTCAACAAAGACGAACTTGCCATTCAATTCTTCATCTTCCATTATCTTCTTAAAATCTTCGGCCCACTGACCACCCACCGTATCCTTGACCCGCCCACCAACCAACAATAAGGCCTCCAATCCCTTTTTAGTACCCAATGGGGTTTCATAATCCTGATGGCGATCGCCAACCATCCATTTGATCAATTGCGATTTGGATTCCGGAGCGATCAATAATCCCTGCTGTTTATATTCGACGAGCCGGCGGATCAACCCAAACAGCGGCCGCTTTTTCAATAAGGCTGCGTCAAATCCCACGCCAAAATTCTTTTGCCAATACCGGTTCAAGGCCAGCTTCTCTTGCTGACCGATATCAAATAATTCTTTACCGCTGACTTGATCCAAATAGTGATATCGTTTGACCAGCCGATTCAATGGCTTCGAATACCACAACTCTGGGTCGGACCCATTCTGAATAGCGACAATCTTTCCCTTAAATCTCGGAAGGACAACTTCTTGGGTCACTAAGCCGTGCTCTTCTGACACCGCGTTGATAATGCTGGCCATTTTCGCTAATCCATTGGCCGCATCGACCTTGCCTCCAACAATCGCCTCTCGCGCCTGATCATGATTGCGAACAAGGTCTCCAACGTAGCTCTGTAATTGTCCTACCTCCCAAGAAGGTAGGGCGCAGCATTCCGGAGTATGTGTTGTCATGACAATTTCGGTTTTATCAAAAACACTTTGACCATTGTGCTGATGCCAGTGGTCAATATCGTTCTTCATGGCCTCCGCCACCAGAACAAGCTGTGATTCGCTAAGACGCAGAATGTCCGGGGAGATTCTTAACTCCTTCATGAGTTCGACGTATGCCCGTCCGAACAAACCGTATTGTTTGGCCCGTTCTTCTCCCCAGGCGGGTTCCGGATAAAGATGATCAAAAGCGTCTCGTGAACGCAGTAAGAAAACCGGCCTTCCCCGGTGATTGATCCAATAAACCCCAACAAGATGATTGGGATCATTGTTGAATTCGACAAAAAAGGTCAATTGTTTCGCCGGTTCTCCATTTTCTCTGACCATGACCGGCTTGATCCCTTTTTCATCATTCCAATCGATTTTTATTTTTTCCTTATCGCGATTGATAAAATGTTCATATAAAGGCATCACTCCGATTCCGTAAAAATCCTGCAACATATGAAAGGCGCCCCAGGTCTCGCCGGTCAAATAACCCAACCCGCCAGAGGCCTGGGCGAGTTGAGCGTTACCTTTCAATGGCTCCAAAAACGCCTCAAGCGAAAGGTCCGTGACGACATACTTTCCTTTCTTTCGAGTGTTATGGATTTCACTCATCATGGTCTTCAGTGTCCGATCGACAAGCTGTCGTTCTTGATAAACCAACGGGGCTGTCCTATCAAATGGCGAAGTTTTCTGCGAATCGTCACCTTTGTCATTCCCATTGCGGGCAGCAGCAGAACCGATGATGAACAGCGGCAACAATACGAGGCCGAGGCCGCCCAATGCCAGCAGGCCCGTTGACGCGTCAAAATGAGAAGCGCCCTGATCACTCACAAAAATAAAAGCGGCCGCTGTCAAACGGGGATCTCTCCCCCCCTCACCAACCAGCCACGGAAGGATGGAGGACAGCGGCCGCTTTGTTAATAGAAAAACCATCAAACGTTGTATTCCCTTGAACCCAGCATGATCGTATGAATAACGCGCACTCGTTCCATCCGAGCACACGACTTCAAATGGTGTAGACACATTCGACAGATTATCTCCCTTAAGATTTCTTCGCTTTAGCTTGGTTAGAACAATGGCCAACAAACCAACGCCTAACACCAAAATTCCTATGAGCACCGCCCACTGGACTGTCTGCGCTGAATTTTCCGTCGAAACATGATCTTTTTCGTTATCTATTTTCTGAATTCTCGATGGTAATATGAAAGCGAGCGGCCAGAAAAGCACCTTGAAGAATTTTTTAAGGTCAGGAAAAAAATAATTGGAGACTTGTGACCGCCATTGCAGATACTCATCACCAAATTTGACCCACTGCCCGACCTCTTCGGTGACTGTCATCAATAAGATGGAAATAACAAAACCTAATAATGCTATTCCAGTCATAAAATTTGGGGTCTCAATAAACCAAACCACCGGCACAATGGTCAGAGCAAAATACATCGGATGGCGCATCAACTGGTACCATTGCTTTGTCATCAATTGCTGCTGTGCACTACTTTTTATCCAATAGATAATCATCGGCAA
>JAHFFS010000063.1 GCA_023247815.1 Candidatus Omnitrophota bacterium | reverse complement strand
TTGTCATCCATTCCGGAATCGAAGATGCGAGCAAGATTGTTGATGAAGGTCAGAAGACCGTGAATATCAAAACCGAAAATCCGATAAGGGATTTCAGCATGGCGATGAGCAAAGACTATTTGCTGTTGAGTCAAAAAACGCTGGACATCACGTTCAAGGCCTTTTATCTTCCTGGTAACGAGCAGCATGCTCGGCAGGCGCTCGATAGTGCTCAGCAAATGATGGCTGTTTATTCAGAGAAGTTTGGGCCGTATCCATATTCGGAATTCAGCATTGCCCCGGTTTATTTGGGGTACGGCGGGGAACAGATGGCGAACATGATTTTTATTGATACCCGTGTCTTTGAGATGCCACAGGTTCTGAATCGGCATTTTGATTTTTTGATTTCGCATGAGACCGGGCACCAGTGGTTTTACAATCTGGTTGGTGTTGATGAATACTTCCAGATGTGGCTGGAGGAAGGGGTCCATTCCTTTTTTCTTTCGGAATATTTGCGGCAAAAATACGGCGCGGACGCGTCCATTTTGGATTTTCCGAAATGGTGCAAAGGGTGGAGCTGGGTCTTACCAAAGTTGACTTTTGAGCGGGCGAGTACGGTCCGATATCAGATGATGGTTCGCATGGGATATGACCGGCCGATCGTTGATGATCTATCCAGTTTCGCGGAACCTAGCAGTATTTTCGCGTTGACCTATGGCAAGGGAGCGCAGGTCGTAAAAATGCTACAAACCCTGTTGGGTCAAGAACGGATGGACAAGATTTTTCAAAGGGTTTTTCGAGAATACCAATTTAGAAATTGGTCGATCGTGGACTTTAAAAGAATTTGTGAACAGGAAAGTGGTTTGTCTTTGGATTGGTTTTTTCAAGAGTGGCTGCATTCGGCAAAAAAGCTCGATGTTGCCGTTCGCAAGGTACAAGGAAGTCGTGTGGTTTTACAAAATCGCGGCGACGCCGTGATGCCGGTCAAGGTGCGGATACGGTTTCGGGATGGGGGAGAGGAAACTTTTGATTGGCAGCCACGGGGTGCCGGCGAGATCGCGACTTTTGAAAAGAGTCGCAGGATCAAATCGGTGCAAGTTGATCCGGAAAGGATTTTGCTCGACGTTGATCGCACCAATAATCTCTGGCCACGGGTCGTTGAAATCCATCCGGTTCCGCTTTATCTGGGGCTTTACGATCTTCCAGCTCTTTTGCCGGATGACCGCGTCAATGTGGTGATCGGTCCGGAGACCGCCAACTCCGGCTTAGGTCTCAAAGTTTCGGTCCAGAAGCCGTATGATCAGATTTTTTATGCCGGTACGGATTATGAATTTCATGAAAGACATCAGCATGCTCGTATGGGGTATCAGTTAAAAAATGTTTTGCGATCACAAACAACATTAGGGGTTGAGATCACGAATCGCAATGATACCAAAGGGGACGAGGAGGATTTGGCCAGCGGGAAAGTGTATCTGCGCAAAGAATTGTGGCCGAGCCAATATGGATTGACGCAGATCAATGATCACGCCACGTTGTATGTGATGCGTAACCAGAGTTTGAATGACACGGTTGATTTTATCTCTGGACGGGAAGATGTTCGGAACTTGAATTATTCCCGGACCGACGAAGCGGTTGTGGGGACAACGATGCATCTGGACCGTTCTGGTCCTTATCCGGATCCGGTCAAAGGCTACCGTCTGGATACGAGTCTGGAAAGCGCCGGACATTTTCTGGACGCGACCCAGTTCTTTTACCGTTCGCAAATCGATTTGAGCCTGTATCATCCCGTGACGCCAAAATCGACCCTGGCCTTGCGCAACAAGTACGATTGGGGATATCCAGATGACAAGGATTTGTTTCATATCGGTGGAATGGACGGCCTGCGGGGTTTTGAACGTAAAACGATCCGCGGGGCCAACGCTTTTTTAAGCAGTGTGGAGTATCGTTTTCCCATCAAAGAAGATTTGAAAATTCATGCCTTGGATAACATCTTTGGTTTGGAAAAGGTGAGTGGAGTGATTTTTTTTGATGCTGGGCAGGCCTGGTTTTCTGATTTCGCGGAGTCGCGTTTGCGCAAAGACGCGGGATTGGGCCTGCGTTTTCACGTCGATGTGGGTTCATTTTTAGAAAAAGTTGTTGTCCGTATGGATGTGGCAAAGGCCATCAACGAACCTGACGATGATGTCGAGTTTTGGTTTGGGGTCAATCATGCTTTTTAAACATTCTGCAGAAGTCAAAGCGAGCGGGAAGACCGGGATCAATGTTCTGATCCTCATTGTTCTTGGGTTCGCGGTTTATTCAAACGTTCTCAGCAATGGGTTCATTGGGGATGACCATGTTGTCATCGAGAAAAATCTATTTTATCGAAGCTGGAATAATTGGCCGCACCTCTTTGATAAGACCTATCTTTCTCATCAGGGCGATTATTTTTATAAAGAGCCGCCGTATTTCTCGTCTGGCGCGGTATCTTACCGTCCGATGATCTCATTGTTCTATTTTCTTGATTTCCATCTTTGGCAGGACAATCCCTTTGGCTGGCACCTGGACAGTATTTTGCTTCATATCCTCAACGTGGTCTTGGTTTATTTTCTTGGCTCGATGATTCTGCGTAATGCAAAAGTGGGGCTTTTATCAGCGGTGTTGTTTTGCGTCCATCCGATTCAATCTGAAGTGGTGAACGCGATCAGTTACCGTCATGGGATGTTAGACGCTTTTTTTGTCTTAGGGGCCTTCATTTTTTATATCAAGGGAAAAGAGGTGTCCCAAAAATGGGGTCAGGTTTTGTATGTCCTGTCGGTCGTTTGTTATTTTCTAGGTGTCTTTTCGAGAGAATCTGCGGTGGTTTTTCCCATCATGCTTTTTTTATACGATTATTTTATCCTGGGGCAAAAGGAGGTTTTGCAACCAGTGGAATTCTTCCGACGCTACATTTGGTTTTACGTTGTCATGGCATTCTTTTTATTCATTTATTTTTTTGTGTTTCCAAATACCGCTTTGCCGGACAATCAGTTGTTGGGGGGATCTCTTGGTTTGCATGTGCTATCGATTGTACTGAATTTTTTTCGTTATCTTTTCTGGCTGATTTTTCCAATGTTTGTCAACGTGATCCCGCCTTTGTATGCTCCTGACTTCACTAACACACCTTTTAAAGAAATCATCATTTGTTGCATGTCCTTTTTAGCGTTTGTTGTGTTAGCGGTCCAATGCCTCAAAATCGAGAAAAAAGCGCTCCTTTTTTTGTTGTGGTTTTTTGTGTTTTTTATTCCGGTATCAAACGTGATCCCCTTAGCTAATCCTGTCGCCCATCGCTTTATGTATTTGCCATCCATCGGGGTCTGTGTTCTCGGCGGCATTTTTTTTGAAAGAGTCCTTTGTGAGTTTAGAAAGCTGGGTTATGTTCTGATCGTCGGGATGGTCTTAATGAGTTGCAGCATGACGTTCTCGATCAATATGTTGTGGAAGAACGAGTTGAGGCTGTTTTTAGCATTGGTTAGGCTGTATCCTGAAAATAAAAAATCGCACGAAGTCTTAGGGATGGCCTATTTCAATCTGGGTTTGTATCAAGAGGCCAAGACGTATTTGCGTAAGGCCTTGGAAATGGGGTCGACGGACCCTCGGATGCAAAAGGAATTGAAGGTGATTACCGATAAGGAAACGGAACTGAAAAATCCAAGCGGTCCTTTGGAACAAGGAGTTGGGCAATGAAACATCATCGAGAGGAACTTTGGTTCAATACTCAGACCAGACGGGCGTATATCAATATCAGCGACCAGATTCAGAGTATCATTGATAAAAGCGGAATCAAAGAGGGGTTGTGTTTGGTGAATGCCATGCACATCAGCGCCAGTGTTTATATCAACGATGATGAAAGTGGGCTTCTCAAGGATTACGATGACTGGCTGGAAAAACTGGCCCCGCATGAGCCGGTCGGCCAGTACCGACATAATGATACCGGAGAGGACAACGCCGACGCGCATTTGAAACGCCAAGTGATGGGGCGGGAGGTTGTTGTCGCGGTCACGAAGGGGAAGTTGGATTTCGGTCCGTGGGAGCAGATTTTTTACGGTGAGTTCGACGGCCGACGCAAGAAACGGGTGTTGGTTAAGATCATTGGGGAATAGTTTTCAAGTCTCAAGTGGCATGTGACAAGTAACCTGGGACATGAGACCTGGCACTTCCTAAAAGGAGAATTTTATGAGTCTTTTAGTCATTGGAACAGTAGCTTTAGACAGTATTAAAACTCCAGCAGGTATTCAACCCGATTTGTTGGGCGGATCGGCCGCGCATTTCGCGATGGGGGCACGGCTTTTTCAAAAGGTCCACCTCGTTGCCATTGTGGGGCAGGATTTTCCACAACAGCATATCCATTTCTTAAAACAGAAAGAGATTGATTTGACCTCGCTCAAAGTCGGGGATGGGAAATCCTTTCGCTGGGAGGGCGAGTACAAAAAGGAAGATTTGAACAGCGCCTTGACCTTAGCGACAGAACTGGGTGTTCTCATCGGATTTATTCCGGAAGTGGCACTTCATCAAAAAAGAATCCCAAATGTGTTTCTGGCCAATATCGATCCCGATATCCAGATGGGGTTGTTGAAGATGATGCACAAACCAAAACTCGTCGGCTTAGACAGCATGAATCTTTGGATCAACCATAAAAGCAAAGAATTGAAAAAGTTGATGACGCAGGTCAATCTTTTCGTCGCCAACGACGGTGAGGCCAGGAGTTTGACCGGAGAATACAATCTGGTTAAGGCCGCGAAGGCGTTGCGGCGGATGGGCCCGGAATTGATTGTGGTTAAAAAAGGTGAACACGGTGTGTTGTTTTTTTGTGATTCTTTCACGTTTTCTTTTCCGGCTTATCCGGTTGAAGAGGTGGTTGATCCGACGGGCGCGGGTGATACTTTTGCCGGAGGGTTGATGGGATATCTGAGCCGGGCCGGGAAAATCAATAAGACCGTTTTAAAGAAGGCGGTCCTTTACGGGACCACCTTGGCTTCTTTCAATGTCGAAGGTTTTGGGATGAGCAAGACCTCTCCCTTGACTTTGACAAAGGCCAACCAACGCCTGAAAAAATTGTTGGCTCATATTTCATTTTCATGAAGGCGGGGACATGACTAAAACCAAACAAGATAAGAAAATACGCTGCGGCACGGTCGCGATCGTTGGACGTCCGAATGTCGGCAAATCAACCTTGCTCAATGCCATTGTTAAAGAGAAAGTGGCGATTGTTTCAAAAATACCGCAAACTACCCGTCAGCAAATCCGCGGGATTTATAATGATGAGCGCGGTCAGATCATTTTTGTGGATACCCCAGGGCTGCACGCCGGGCGGGACAAGCTGGACCGTTTCATGAGAAAGAGTGCTTATGGCGTGACCCAGCAGGCCGATTGCATTATCCATTTGGTCGACTCTTCTAAAAGCGTTGGCCGAGAGGAAGAACAAATTGTTGAAAATTTGAGTTCGTTGAAGGTCCCTATCGTGCTGGGCCTTAACAAAATTGATTTGAAGGGAGAAAGGGTTGCCCAGTATTTGGAACTGTGGGAACGTTTGAAGGGAGTGCCTGTTCAAAAAATCAAGAATTTTACCCTCATTGCCCTTTCCGGACTGCAAGGCAAGAATATCGACGAGCTTTTGGATGTCCTTTTTGCTGTGCTGCCGGAGGGCCCGCGCCTTTATCCAGAAGACGCGTTAACGGATACTCCGCAGCGAATGGCCATTGCCGATATCATTCGAGAGAAACTGCTGGGGGTCCTTCGGCAAGAGGTGCCGCATTCCGTTGCCGTTGTGATCGAAAATATTCAACCTCGTCGGAAAAAGACCATTTATATCCAGGCCCTGATTTTAGTCGAGCGGGATTCGCAGAAAACCATTGTGATTGGGAAGATCGCCAAGCTTTTGAAAGAGATTGGACAGCAGGCCCGTCTGGAACTGGAGAATTTGTTGGAGAGTAAGGTTTTTCTGGAGCTTCGTGTTAAGACCAAAAAGGATTGGCGTGACAACGACGAGCTTTTACTGGAAATGGGTTATCATCAGTGAGGGCAGTCGTAAGTCACAGGTTTCAAGTCGCAAGTAATTTTTGCTTGAGACTTGTATCTTGAGACATGAGACTTGTATCTTGAAACTTGAGAGAGGAGACAAGCATGAAAATCCTGGCTATTTTTTTTAAAATCATCGCGGTGATAACGGGTCTTTTGATGTTCTTGGTGAGTTTGTTTTTTTATTCCAATCCTCAGCAGGTGTTAAATACGCCGCTGGGTGCTTATTTAACGGTCGCCAAGATTCGGATGATGTGCTCGGTGTATATGGCCTACGCGCTCTTGTTTCTTATTCCCAATGCCGTTCTTTTGCGCGTCCGCGTTGCTTCGCTTTCCTACATGATCATTACTTTCCTTGTCGCGTTGTATTTGTCCTTCCAGCTTCTTACCGCCTCCTGGGGGCATTTGAAAGGCTATTATCTTCTCTACATTTTCTGTCTATTATCTGCGGGCCTGTCACACCTATGCATGTATGTCCATGTCGGAAAAAGTGATGAGTGAGTTGAAAACCGATAGGAAAAAACTGCATTTTTCGCGTACCTTCTTTCAAACCACATCGTTCCTACCTTAAATAATACAAGTTTTTTTTTGGTTAAAAGATATCAAGTTTCCTAGAAAGCGCTTTCTTTTGCGAAGCTGAAAGCCTTTTTTCTTAGCGGGCCAGGTGTTACAGTTGATTGGGAGCTAGGATTGGCCCGGCTGTTGGTAAAAATGAACAGGAAAGGGGTTTTGTCATGAAAGCTGAACAAAAAATTTGGTCTATAACCGCGGGTTGGCAAACAAAATCTGATCATCAATTGGTAGAAAAGGCGCAATTGGTATTGGTATTTGGGGGGCCTGAGTACCTTAAAGATCACAAGCGCCTTGAGGAAATCAAACATTTTTATCCAAAGGCTCATTTGGTTGGGTGTTCCACCGCTGGAGAAATCTGCGGGACCCATGTTGCCGATGATACGATTGTTTTGACCGCTGTCCATTTTGAGCGCACGACGATCAAGGTGACTAAAATTAAGCTTAAAAGTATTGAAAATAGTTTCATGGCCGGTGAACGATTGATTGCGGCCCTGGATAAGCAGGGGTTGGCGCATGTCATTGTCCTTTCGGAAGGGATCCACGTCAACGGCAGTGAACTCGTCAAAGGGATGGCGAGCCAGCTTTCGGAAAAGGTGGCCGTCACGGGTGGTCTTTCCGGAGATGGAGATCGGTTCAAAAGGACTTTTGTGATTTGCGATGACAATGCCGAGGAGGATACGATCGCGGCGATCGGTCTTTATGGTGACCATATCAAAATTAATTTCAGCGCCATGGGAGGTTGGGAACCGTTTGGTCCGGAGCGGATGGTCACCCGTTCCGAGAGCAATGTCCTCTATGAGTGGGATGGTCAATCGGCGCTGGCGTTGTATAAAGATTATTTAGGCGAACATGCCCAAAAGTTGCCATCGGCGGCGTTGTTATTTCCTTTGAGTTTGCAGACCCCTGACCGCAAAGGCTGGGTGGTGCGCACGATTTTAGGAATCAATGAAGAGGATCAAAGCATGACTTTTGCCGGCGATATTCCGGAAGGGTCTTTTGTTCGATTGATGAGCGCGAATTATGACAATTTGATCGACGGGGCCATAGGTGCCGCGAAGGCAAGTTATAAAAGCAATGGCAAACCAGGACCGGATTTGGCCATCTTGATGAGTTGTGTTGGGCGCAAATTGTTATTGAAGCAAAGGG
>JAHFFS010000062.1 GCA_023247815.1 Candidatus Omnitrophota bacterium | reverse complement strand
CGCTCGGCAGGTTGAGTGCACGGTGAACGGCATTGGTGAGCGGGCCGGCAATGCTTCGATGGAAGAAATCGTCATGGCGTTAAAAACGCGTCAAGATTTTTATGGAGTATCAACTAACATCAAGACCAAGGAGATCCATAAAATATCCCGTTTGGTCAGCCGTTTGACTGGATTTGTTGTCCCGCCAAACAAGGCGATCGTCGGGGCCAATGCCTTTCGGCATGAATCTGGAATCCATCAGGATGGGGTTTTAAAGGAACGTTCGACCTATGAGATCATGCGTCCCGCAGACGTCGGTTTTATGGAAACCGGATTGGTTTTGGGCAAACATTCCGGCCGCCATGCCTTTAAAGTTCGGCTGAAGGCGTTGGGGATTGATGTGAGTGAAGAACAATTGGCCAAGGCCTTTGGCCGATTTAAAAATTTGGCCGATCAAAAAAAGCACGTTTATGATGAAGACCTTTTCGCAATCGTAGAGGACGAAATCAAGGTTGATAAACAAATTTGGGCGCTGGTTGATTTGGTGACAACCAGTGGCGCAAAGATCCTGCCGCGAGTCGAGGTGACTTTGCGGTCCAAGGGAAAGGTCCATAAAATGAGCTCTTCCGGAGACGGTCCGGTCGACGCTTGTTATAAAGCCATTGATGGCCTAACAAAGATGAAGGGGGAACTGCTGGATTATTCCATCCAGTCGGTGAGCCGTGGTAAAGACGCCTTAGGTGAGGTCACGATCAAAGTTAAAATCAACGGCAAGAATGTCATCGCGCATGGGACGAGCACCGATATCATTGTGGCTTCGGCCAACGCGTATATCAACGCGATCAATAAGGTCATCGCGCAAGAAGGGTAATGGTCCCTTTCTTATGCCGGAACAAAAATTAACGTACGGTATCATCGGCAACCCGGTCAAGCATTCGTTGTCTCCGGTCATGCATAATACGGCTTTTAAGGCCTTGGCCGTCGACGCGGTCTATCAATTGTTTCCCCTTGAAGAAGACGAGGTTGAGTCTTTTTTAAAAGATGTTCGTAAGACAAGTTCCCCGATTTTTGGTTTAAACGTCACTGTTCCCTATAAAGAAAAAGTGATCCCTTTCCTGGATGCGCTGAGCCCGTTTGCGCAGAAGGCCATGGCGGTCAACACCATCGTGGTAGAGCCTGACCGGCATTTGATTGGACATAATACCGACGGAGCAGGGTTTCTTGCTCATCTGGCGGAATTGCAATTTGATTTGAAGGGAAAACGGATTGTTGTTTTAGGTGCCGGTGGCACGGCCCGGTCGATCCTCACCGCACTTTGCCTTTTGCCACAACGTCCGGAGTCGATCCATCTTTATAACCGCACGCATCAAAAGGCAAAAGGATTGGTGGCGGATTTGGGAAAGCGGATGGATGTTGGGATGGTTGCTGTTGAGGCGAGCATCGACGATCTCAATATTGAATTGGCCGATCTTTTGATCAATACGACCTCAGTTGGGTTGCATTCTGATGATCCTTGTTTGGTTGATGATTCGCTCATTCATGCGGACATGTTGGTTTATGACGTGATCTATCGACCGGCGTTGACACCGTTATTGGAGCTCGCGCAGGCGCGTGGGGCAAAAACCGCGAATGGTTTGGGATTGTTGTTTTATCAGGGGGTTTTGTCTTTTCAACATTGGTCTGGTATGCCGTTGGACGCGAAGATCAAACAAAAGATGCGCCGCAGTTTATTGACCTACGCATAAATGATGGAATTGATTATTTAGAAAGCGTAGGTCGAGATACTGACGACAATGATATTTCATTAATTCTGGGAAAGTCAGTAGAAAAAGGAGCCGTTGCGTGACCGAAAGTGGTTTTATTGTGACGACCGTTTTTATACTCGGTGCGGTGGTGGGGAGTTTTTTGAATGTCTGCATCGTGCGAATGCCGCTTGAGAAATCGATTGTTTATCCGTCGTCGCATTGTCCGCATTGCAAGAATCCGATTGCCTGGTATTGCAACATTCCTTTATTGAGTTATGTTTTTTTAAAGGGAAAATGTTTTACCTGCGGAAAGACAATCAGCTTTCGTTATTTTTTTGTTGAGCTTTTGACCAGCCTGACCTTTGTTGGATTTTACATCCATTTTCATTTGTCCCTTTTGTTGACGGCTTATTTGGTTATGGTCTGTGGGTTCATTGTGGCGACCTTTGTTGATTTTGAACATCGGATCATCCCGGATGAAATTAGCCTTGGTGGGACAATGGCTGGGCTGCTTTTGAGCGGATGCATTCCGGCGATGCATGAAATAGATCGTGCTGTTTATCCCGGTTGGCAGGCGCACGCGGTTTCCATCGGACAGTCGCTGTTAGGGGCACTTGTTGGTGGCGGATCGATTTATTTGATGGGGTTGATAGGAGATTCGATTTTCAAGAAAGAGTCGATGGGCGGAGGGGATGTCAAACTCATGGCGATGATTGGCGCTTTCTTGGGATGGAAATACGCGGTTCTGAGTTTTTTTATCGCGCCGTTATTTGGGGCGGTCTACGGGATCGTCGAGAAAGTACGCACCAAAGACAGTGCCATTGCCTATGGGCCCTTTCTCATTCTGGGGGCCTTGATCAGTTTGTTCTGGGGAAAAATCCTCATTCGCTGGATTCTCGGCGGATATGGACTCTATGATTTGCCTTAAGAGTATTTGACAAAGCAGATAGGCTTATATTACTATGAACCCCAGCCATTGATACTGGGGTTTTATTTTAACTGAAGTATCGCGTATATGAGCCAAATGAAAGCAAATATCGTTCTGATCGGGTTTATGGGTGCTGGGAAAACCTCTGTGGCAAAATTGTTGGCCCGGAAATTGGAAATGAAAGTCATTTCTTCGGATCAGGAGATCGTGAAAAAGACGGGCAAATCCATTGCCACGATTTTCACCGTCGAAGGAGAGAAGTATTTTCGGGAGTTGGAAAAGCAGATAATCGCCAAAATCAGTCAGCGAAACAATTGCATCATCGATTGCGGCGGCGGCGTTGTTTTGAATGAGCAGAACACAGCACTTTTAAAAGAAAAGGGGACCGTGGTTTATCTTGAAACAAGTCCGGAAGAGATTTATGAGCGTCTTAAATCAGAGACCCAGCGGCCATTGTTAAACACCGCGGAGCCCAAGCAGCAGATTAAAAAATTGCTCAAAGATCGACGAGGATTATACGAAAAGGCTGCGGACGCGACGATCATGACTGATGGGAAAAGTTTACAAATGATTGTCGAAGAGATTGAACAATTTCTGGCACGGAGAAGCCATGAGTGAACAAGAAGCGTTGCTGATTTTAAACGCTATACCGGGAATCGGTAACGCGACGATCCATAAAATCATTGGATTTTTTGGCAGTGCGGCAAGGTTTTTGTCGCACAGCAACGAGCAATTGGCGAGCTTGAAGGCCCTTCCTGTTAAGGTCCTCGAGCAGGTCACGCAATTTGCAAGGGGCGAATTTTTAAGAAACGAATATCGATTGCTGCAAGAGAATGGGGTTACCGTTGTCACGCTTGCGGATCAAGAGTATCCACAGGATTTAAGAAATATTGCTGATGCGCCAACGGTTCTTTACTGGAAAGGGAAGCCGTTTTTCGGCCCGTCTTTTGGTCAGGAGATGAAGATCGCCGTTGTTGGATCGCGGCGGGCTTCCGTTTACGGATTGACGACCGCTGAGCAGTTTTCAGCCCAATTGGCCGAGCGTGGGATAATGATTATTTCTGGTATGGCCCGTGGCATTGACACGGCCAGCCATCGAGGATGTTTGCGGGGCAAAGGAAATACCGTCGCGGTGTTGGGCTGTGGGTTGGCGCAATGTTATCCACCGGAAAATCAAGATTTGATGAAGGAAATCGCTCTTAACGGAACTCTGATTTCTGAATTTCCGATGACTATGCCGCCCTTGGCAATGAATTTTCCACGCCGCAATCGAATCATCAGCGGGTTAGCGCAAGGAGTGTTGGTCGTCGAAGCCGCCCAGAAAAGTGGGGCATTGATCACGGCCGAATTTGCTTTGGACCAGGGCAAGGATGTTTTCGCGATCCCTGGTATGGTCGGGCAAGGCAGCGCTCAAGGAACGAATCGTCTGATTCAGCAGGGGGCGAAGCTGGTTTTGTCCATCGAAGATATCTTGGATGAATATTCTGATTTTATGCTTCCCGTCGCCCCGGTCAATCGAATCAAACTTGCTGAAGGTGGTGGGGCTGATTTACCGCCGGAAGAACAGCAAATTTATGAATCGATCATGGAGCGGCCGGTGCATCTGGATATGTTGGCCAATAAAACCCAATTCGCGGTGGCGGAACTGCTGCCCAAACTTTTGCAATTGGAATTCAAGCATTTGATCCGGCAGCTACCGGGGAAATTTTTTGTTCGACTTACTAAATGAGGGAGTGAGCTGTTATGGCTAAAAACAAACCGCTGGTGATTGTTGAATCTCCGACGAAAATCAAAACCATTGGCAAGATTTTAGGGGACAATTATAAGGTCACCTCTTCCATGGGGCATTTGATTGATCTTCCCAAATCAACCCTTGGCGTTGATGTCGACGGTGATTTTACCCCTAAGTTGATTGTGGTGCGCAACAAACAAAAGATTTTAACAAAACTTAAAAAAGAGGCGGCTGGGAAAAAAGAGATTTATGTGGCAACCGATCCTGACCGAGAAGGAGAGGCGATCGGTTGGAATTTGATGGCCCAGCTCGGGGCTGATAAAAAATATTATCGGGTGACTTTTCAAGAGATCACCAAAGAGGCGGTTTTAAAGGCCTTCGCGAATCCACGGGAATTCGACGAGAAAAAGATCAACGCGCAGATTGCCCGTCGGATTCTGGACCGGATCGTCGGTTATCAAATCAGTCCGGTTTTGTGGAAAAAGGTGGGTTCACGTTTGAGCGCCGGGCGCGTGCAATCGGTCGCCTTACGACTGATCGTCGACCGCGAGCGGGAGATCAAAAATTTTATCCCTCAGGAGTATTGGCAGATCGCGGCTGATCTGCAAGGTCGAGGCCGCGGTGATATTTTGACGGCGCAATTGGAAAAGATTGACGGGGAGAAGGTTGACCTCAAGGACAGAAAGCAAACCGAGTCCATCATTGAGCAGATCAAAAAGGAAGCGTTTGTTGTTGCCAAAGTGGGCAAGAGAGAAGTCAAACGTAATCCTTTGCCGCCGTTCATCACGAGCACCCTGCAGCAAGAAGCTTTTCATAAACTCAATTTCAATGCTAATCGAACAATGATGATCGCCCAGCAATTGTATGAAGGGATTGAATTGGGGGAGGAAACGGTTGGTTTGATCACGTACATGCGTACCGACTCGGTCAATATCTCACAGGAAGCGCTTAACAAGGCGCGAGGTTTTATCCAGAAAAATTATGGCGTGAAGTATCTGCCGAAAACACCCAACGCGTACCGTTCAAAGAAATCGGCTCAAGAAGCGCACGAGGCGATCCGTCCTTCTGATCTTGAACACCGTCCCCATGAGATTGAAAAATATTTAAGTCCAGAGCAGTTCAAACTTTATGAGTTGATCTGGAATCGTTTTGTCGCCTGTCAAATGATGCCTGCGGTCTTTGAGAATGTGAAGATTGAAATCCAGGCCGGCCATTTCCAATTCGGGGTCTCGGGTTCGACGTTGGTTTTTGATGGTTTTCTCAAAGTTTATCCTGAGAAAAAGGAGGAGGATGAAAAGCCCATCCTCTTATCGTATCAACAGAATGACAAGTTGAATTTAGTCGCACTCAAACCCACACAGCATTTCACCAAGCCGCCGCCCAGATATTCGGATGCCAGTTTGGTCAAGGCGCTCGAGGAAGACGGGATCGGCCGGCCCAGCACCTATGCCGCGATCATCCATACGTTGGTCTACCGGAATTATGTGGTCCGCGACCGCGGCTATTTTACCGCGACCGAACTGGGGATGAAAATCTGTGATCTCTTGGTTGAGTATTTTACCAAAATCATGGATATCGGGTTTACGGCGAGGATGGAAGAGAATCTTGACCTGGTCGAAGAAGGGCAATTGGATTACCGGCGGCTTTTGCAGGAATTTTATCATCCCTTTAAGGTCGACGTTGATTACGCGATGAACAATATTGAAAAAACTGAAATCTTTGTTGATAAAAATTGTCCAACCTGCGGGGCAAAGCTCGCGATCAAATGGGGAAGAAAGGGAAAATTTTTAAGTTGTTCAAAATTTCCGGAATGCAAACACGCGGAACCTCTGACCACGGGTGTCAAATGTCCACAGGAGGGCTGCGTTGGCGAGTTGGTTGAACGCCGTTCCCAGCGGGGAAAATTTTATGGCTGCAGCAAATATCCGAATTGCACATTTACGGCCAACACCCTTCCGGCCGACGCAAAAGGACTGACGCCTTGAGGTTGCCATGAAGCGACTGCTCGAAAAATTTTTTTCCTATCTGGAAGTAGAAAAAAATTATTCGACGCACACGGTCTTGAATTATCGGGTTGACTTAGAGGAATTTGAAAATTTTAGCGCTGGGGCTTCGATTCTAAGCATTGACTACCTGCATTTGCGCAATTTTTTAGCCCATTTGAAGGAGCGGAACTTAAAATCCCGAAGTTTAGCGCGTAAACTTTCCAGTCTGCGAAGTTTTTTTCGGTTCCTTCATCGGGAAGGGCATATCAAAGAAAATCCCTCCCTTTTGCTGTTAACTCCAAAGATAAACAAGTCCCTGCCAAAATTTTTAAGTGAAGAAGAAATGGTGCAGCTTGTCGAAGCTCCGGATTTTCAAAAAATCGCCGGTAAAAGGGACCGGGCCATTCTCGAGACCCTTTACAGCACCGGATTGCGGGTGAGCGAACTGGTTGGTTTGAACTTAAATGATGTGGATTTGATCAGCAACATAGTGAAGGCGCGCGGAAAGGGAAAAAAAGAACGGCTGGTGCCGATCGGAGAAAAAGCCGTCCAGGCGCTGCGGGTTTATTTGGATGGCCGTAAGGTCAACTCCCAAGCGATTTTTCTTAATAAATCCGGCACTCGCTTATCGGGCCGTAGTATCCGCAATATCATCAATAAGTGCATCTTATCGACGAGTGTTAAAATGAATGTTTCTCCGCATGTCTTAAGGCATTCCTTCGCCACCCATTTGCTCAATCGGGGGGCGGATTTGCGATGTGTCCAGGAATTGCTTGGACATGTGAACTTATCAACCACACAGATTTACACGCACGTGACAACCGAACGTCTTAAGAACGTTTATGATCGAGCCCATCCGCGAGCTTAACGATGCTGATTCTTTATGAAATCATTTATTTCTTTTTTGTTCTGACCGCGATCCCCATCTTGATTTTTAGAGGCAAGTGGCGACGGGAACTCCTAACCCGTTTTGGTATTCTTTCGTCAGAATTCATGGCGAAATGCCGGACGTCGAAGGTCATTTGGTTGCACGCGGTCAGCGTTGGGGAAATTTTAGCGGCCGAAAATTTGATTCAAAAAATGAGTGGGGCGTTGTCGGGCTATCATTTGGTTTTGACGACGGTGACCAATACTGGTTTTGATCTGGCCCGGCAACGTTTTACCTCGCAGGGAATATCAGTCATTTATGCCCCGTTGGATTTCCGTTTTGTTGTGAAGAAATATATCAACGCCATTGGTCCAAAGATGTACATCACCGCTGAGACTGAAATTTGGCCGAACCTTTTTTACGCTCTGCAAAAGCAGCAGGTTCCTATCGCGCAGGTCAATGGCAGGATATCAGAAGCGGCCTTTCAGAAATATCAAAGGGT
>JAHFFS010000061.1 GCA_023247815.1 Candidatus Omnitrophota bacterium | reverse complement strand
TCCGTTAGGTCAGGGCCGATGTTTTATCGTCAAAGGCGAGGAGATCGCGATTTTTCGTTCTCGAGCCGGCGATATCTCGGCGATTGAAAATAAGTGTCCGCACCGTGAAGGACCTTTGGCGGAAGGGATGATGGGCAACGGGCTGGTGGTGTGTCCTTTGCACGGACATAAGTTCAATTTGGGGACCGGTCAAGGATCGGAGCATAATGAGTGCATTCAAATTTATAATATTTTGTTGCAGCACGGAGAGATGATTTTGGAATTTCCCTGTGAAATTTTTAATCAAAAAAAAGAAAATAATGCCAGCGAATGTCTAACGCAGTAATCCTGAATTTGAGAAAAGGGCAGCGTTGGCAATCAAACCTCGCCACCGCACGCGGCTTTTCAATTTGATTGCGGGGCCAGTGACCGCAATCCCGCTGATAAGAAACTCATAACAACTTTAAAATAGCTGCAACAAACCGATGCCAACGAGGATGCCGACTTTTTCCATTTGCAGACAACACTGTAACTATAAAATTTTGATGGAAGGGTTAACGTAAAAAAGGACCGATGAAAGATTTATTTGTTGACGAACACATTGATAAACAAGCGCTCATTTCCGCGGTTGAAGAATTCGCGTTTAAGCACGAAACGCGGCAGATTGATCGTTCTTTAAAAAAATATCGCGAATTGATCCCGGCGAAATCTCCGGGAGTGGGGCAGCAGTATGCCTTTGAGGTGGATATGGATAAGTGCACCGGCTGCAAGGCCTGTGTGACCGCGTGTCATAACGAAAACGGTTTGGATGAAGATGAAACCTGGCGTTCGGTTGGGCTGATTCATGGCGGGACGAGTTCTCAGCCGGTCCTTCAGCACGTGACAACCGCCTGCCATCATTGTCTTGATCCGGCTTGCATGAACGGATGTCCGACGCTGGCCTACACAAAGGATCCGGTCACGGGCATTGTCAAGCATTTGGAAGATCAATGCTTTGGATGTCAGTATTGCATTTTAAAATGTCCTTATGATGTCCCGAAATACAATAAGAAAAGGGGAATTGTTCATAAATGCGATATGTGCATCGGCCGATTGAATGACGGGCAAGCCCCGGCCTGCGCCCGGGCCTGCCCCAATGGTGCGATTCGTGTGACCCTTGTTGACGTCAATGAGGTGAAACGACACGCATCAGAATATGTCAAGATTGCCGGCGCTCCGGCCTCTGATTACACTTTTCCAACCACCAAATACAAAACCAGCCACGGTTTTTCAAGCAACATGATCTCGGTTGATCATCACACGATTACGCCTGAACATTCCCACATCCCGCTGGTTGTCATGCTGGTTCTGACCCAGCTTTCCGTTGGAGCGTTTTTTATGCAAATCGTTTTTCAGGTGCTGATGTTGAACTATTCAAGTATTTTTAGCGCCGGTCACGCTGCGGTGGTAGCGGGTTTAGGATTGTTGGCCTTAGTGGGAAGTGTTTGTCATCTAGGCCGCCCGCATTTAGCTTTCCGAGCAGTTTTAGGATTTAAAACATCCTGGTTGAGCCGCGAGATCATCGCCTTTGTGTTTTTTGCCGCGAGCGCTGTGATTTATGCTTTAAGTTGTTGGATTAAACCCTTTGCCGGCCTGATCATGAGCGTATTGGGAAGTCATATTTTTTCGCTACTGGGGTTGACCGTTGCTATTTTCGGATTGATCGGAATTTTTTGTTCGGTCATGGTTTACCGAGACACCAAACGCCCTTTTTGGGATAATCCCATGACCACGGCCAAATTTTTTATGACGGCGATCATTTTAGGATGCGCAACCATGCTTTTGACGGCCAGCTGTTTAGGGTTTTTCCATGCCCACACAATAGCTTCGGACCTGCTTAAAGATTTTGGCAACAAAATTTGTCAAATCATTGTTTTGACTTCGGCAATCAAACTGTTATTGGAGGCCATCATTCTTTTGACAGCAGATCAAAACAGTTTATCGTTTATGTCGAAAACAGCGATCCTCATGACGCGGCACTTAAAAAGATTTACCTTGTCGCGGTTTATTTGCGGGACGCTCGGGGGAATCGTGCTCCCATTTGTGTTTATGCAAATGAATCAGGAAGTGGAATTGGTGATGTTGGCGCTTGCTGTTTTCATTTTTATTGGGTCGTTGGCAGGAGAATTTTTGGAGCGGTTACTTTTTTTTAAAGCAGTTGTTCCTTTGAAAATGCCTGGGGGATTGAACAATTGAAAGAGCGACTTAAAAATTTTATTTTCCAGAGCGACGGCAAATATACGGCTGAGTTGAAGCTTGAGGAAGCCTCCTTTGGATTAGGGAAATTGCCTACACGCCTTTTGCCCGATGGTGTTAGCAAATCAATCTGTGGGTATTGCTCGGTGGGGTGCAGCCTGGATATTCATATCAAAAATAACCAAGCGGTGAATTTGACGCCGACCAGGCATTACCCTGTCAATTTGGGCGAAGCCTGTCCCAAGGGATGGGAAGCGTTAACACCGCTGCGGGCAATGGACCGGGCCATAAAACCGCTTTTGCGAAATCCCAATGGTCAGTTGGAGCCGGTCACCTGGGCGAGGGCCATGGAAGAGTTTGTCAACCGTTTTGTCGCGATCCAACACAAATACGGTAAAGGGAGTGTTGCCTTTATCAGCACGGGCCAGTTCACCAATGAAGAAATGGCTTTGTTGGGGGTTTTGGCAAAATTTGGTATGGGTTTTCTTCATGGCGATGGGAACACCCGTCAGTGCATGGCGACGGCGGTGACCGCCTATAAACAATCGTTTGGTTTTGATGCCCCCCCGTATACTTACAAAGATCTTGAAGAATCGGATGTGATTGTTTTTGTTGGCGCTAATCCTTGTATTGCCCACCCGATCCTCTGGCAGCGGGTCTGCATGAATCCGAATCATCCGGAAATCATTGTGGTTGATCCGCGTAAAACCGAAACCGCGATGGCGGCAACCAGGCACTACGCGCTAAATCCTAAAAGCGATTTGACCCTTTTTTACGGGCTGGCGCAAATTTTGATCGCAAACGGTTGGATCAATGAAAAATACATCAACGGCCACACCATCGGGTTTGCTGATTTTAAAAATCATGTTCAGTTGTTCTCGCCAGACTTGGTAAGTCAGAAAACCGGTTTGTCTATGGATGACATTCTGGAATTCGCTGAGCTTATCCATCGCGGAAAGCGAGTTTCTTTTTGGTGGACGATGGGTGTTAATCAAGGCTACGAAGCGGTACGCACAGCGCAAGCGATCATCAACTTAGCATTAATGACCGGCAATATCGGCCGGCCTGGCACAGGGGCGAATTCCATTACCGGTCAATGCAACGCCATGGGATCACGGCTTTTTAGCAATACAACGAACCTTTTGGGTGGGCATGATTTTTTAAACTCCGATCATCGCAAAAAAATTGCGGACCTTTTGAATATCAAGGAAGATTGCATCCCGCGGCAAAACAGCTTGGCTTATGATCAAATCATTGATGGAATCATTCAAAATAAAATCAAAGGCCTTTGGGTGATCGCGACAAATCCGCTGCATTCCTGGATTGAGCAAAAGACATTACGCGAACAAATTAAAAATTTGGATTTTTTTGTCGTTCAAGATATGTATGACACGACTGAGACCGCCCAGTCCGCTGATTTGGTTTTTCCGGCCGCGGGGTGGGGCGAGAAGGAAGGCACCTTTATCAATTCCGAGCGGCGCCTCGGTTTGATCAAAAAAGTGGCAGAGCCTCCTGGTGAGGCCAAGACTGATTTTGAGATTTTTAAGCTCATCGCTTATTACTGGGGATGTGAACAGCTCTTTACAGAATGGACTTCTCCGAAGGAGGTGTTTCATATTTTAAAAAGGATAGCAAAAGGACAACCCTGTGATATCAGCGGGATCAAAGATTATCAGATGCTAGAAGATCGCGGTGGAATTCAGTGGCCTTTTGTGCTGGCTCAGGAAACAGCGGAGCCGGAGCGGCGGCTGTTTGCAGACGGCAGATATTATCACAGCGATGGAAAAGCGCGATTTATTTTTGAAGAAATCAAAAATAATCCGGAACCGGTCTGTGATCAATATCCTTTTACGCTTCTTACCGGACGGGGGTCCTCGGTGCAATGGCACACCCAGACCCGAACGGCAAAGTCAAAGATTTTGCGGATGCTGTATCCGCAGCAGGTTTATGTTGAAATCAACACCGATGATGCCGACCGATACAAAATTCGAAATAGCCAGTGGGTCACAGTTGCCACCCGCCGAGGTCGAGTGAGAGCCAAGTCATTTGTGATTCCAACGGTAAAGCCGGGCCAGCTTTTTATGCCGATGCATTATGAACAGACCAATCAATTGACATTGTCTTCATTTGACCCGTACTCACGGCAGCCGTCATACAAAACCTGCGCAGCGAGGATATCGATTGATGAATGGGAATAAGCAGGCCTGGCATGAGTAGCACCCATCAAAATTTATTGACCATTAGCTAACAGTTTAGATAGCGATCAACAGGTGCAGGGCCATTAAGTGGTCCTTTTTTTTATGCCTGTGTTAAAATGTTGCAATCAAAATGATCAATGCAATTTATTTTGCTGGGCAACGCTAGCGTAGGTAGAATGATAATTTCTAAAAAAAATGGTGCGGTCCTCACGGATGATCAAACAAGAATAGCGTTTGATCATTACTCGAATGGCCATAGCTCTGTGATTGTCTTGGCGCACGGTTTTTATAACAGCAAAAAGGCGGTGTTATTTCAAGAGATGGCGGAAAACCTACTTGATGTTTACGACGTTGTGGTGATGGATTATCGCGGGCATGGCGAGAGCGAAGGTCGCTTTACTTGGTCAGCCAAAGAGCCCTTGGATTTAACCGCGATCCTAGCTTTCGCTCGGGAAAGGTATGCGCGGGTTGGTGTCATTGGGTTTTCGATGGGCGCGGCTGTAGGGCTTATTGTTGCGGCCCAAGCAAATCCCATGGACAGTTTGATTGCCGTCAGTCCGCCGAGCGAATTTGGAAAAATCGATTTTCATTTTTGGAAAATGGATATTATGGAGAATGTCGTATATAATGTCTTACAAGAGGGAAGGATCGGCAAAGGGTTTAAGGCCGGGGCCTTCTGGCTCAAGAAAACGAAGCCGATTGAAATCGTTGCTAAAATCAAAATCCCGACATTGTTTTATCACGGGGCGAAAGATTGGTTGGTTTTGCCATGGCATTCAAAGCAGCTCTATCAAAAGGCCGGGGCTTTTAAAAGGATAGAAATCATTGCGAACGGGACCCACGCGGAGTATTTATTCAGAAGGGACCGTGAAGGAACCATCAATCGTTTCAAGAATTGGTTTAGAGAAACATTATCACAAGCTGGAAAGGAAAAACGGGCACAGACCTGTTAATGGATTATGAAAACATTTAATGATTTAGGACTCACTGCGGAAACATTGGCGGTTTTACGGCAAAAAGGATTTGAGATCCCTACCCAGATTCAAGAGCAAGCCATTCCGGTAATTTTAACGACCAATAAAGATGTTGTGGGGCAGGCGCAAACTGGAACCGGAAAGACCGCGGCCTTTGGATTGCCCATCATCGAGAGTATTAAAGAGAACGCGAAAGAGGTCCAAGCCTTGGTTTTGACCCCGACCAGAGAATTGGCCCTGCAGGTCACTGAGGAATTGAACTCTTTCCGTGGTAAAAAAAATCTGAGCATTGTCCCAATTTACGGCGGGCAGTCGATTGATCTGCAATTTCGTTCCTTAAAAAAAGGGGTGGACATTGTTGTCGGCACTCCGGGCAGGATCATCGACCATCTTCAGCGGGGCACATTGCGTCTTGATCGGATCAGTTATCTTGTTTTGGATGAAGCCGATGAGATGCTGAACATGGGATTTCTTGAGGACGTTCAAAAAATCATTGAAAAAACCAGTGTGGATAAACGGGTTTTGTTATTTTCGGCAACGATGCCGCCGGAGATTAAAAAAATCGCCCAGAAATACATGCGCGAGCATATCTCCATCAAAGTCACTACGGGGCAGTTGACGGCCTCCCAGACCGATCAGATTTACTTTGAAGTTTCGGAGAGTGAAAAATTTGAAACTCTGTGTCGGATCATTGACATGGAGGAAGGTTTTTACGGCCTGGTTTTTTGCCGAACCAAAGTGGATGTGGATAAAATCAGCAATCATTTGGCGGAACGCGGATATGACGCAGAGGGTTTGCACGGTGATCTTTCGCAGAATTCAAGAGAAAAAATCCTCAACAAGTTTAAAAAAGGCGTCATCAATATTCTCGTCGCGACCGACGTTGCCGCGCGCGGGATTGATGTGCAAAATTTGACGCACGTCATCAATTATGCCCTGCCGCAAGACCCGGAAGCTTATGTGCACAGAATTGGACGCACTGGACGCGCCGGTAAAGAAGGTAACGCGGTCACCTTCATTACCCCTTCGGAATATCAAAAACTTCAGCATATCAAACGTAAGGTCATGTCTGATATCCGTAAAGCAACACTTCCTTCCATCAAGGACATGATCGCCATGAGAAGACAAAAGGTCAAAGCCCAGTTAGAAAACATGATCAAGACCGGCCAGCGCGCTGAACATGCAACGTTGATCCAAGAACTTCTTGCTGTCAGCGACGCGAAGGATATCATTGCCGCTCTTTTGGAGCACAGCTTTGGTGAAGAACTTGATGAAAAAAAATACACCGAGATCGGAAGTGCTGCCGTTGATACAAAAGGAAAGACACGCCTTTTCATCAAACGGGGCAAAAATGATGGGTTGACAAGTGGGAAGTTGGTTACCTTACTTGCGGAGAAATGCCGTCTGACCAGTGCCAAAATCAAAGACATCCAAATTTTGGATAATTTTTCTTTTGTGACGTTGTCTTTTCATGACGCGGAAATGGTTTTGGATTTTTTTAAAAAGAACGAAAAAGGCCGCTGGGTCGTGCAGAAGGCGAAAGATAAAAAATAGAGGAGGTATTGGGGAATGGCGTTATTAGAATCCATCTTGATCCCGCTAGGAAGCAAGATGCCGGATTTTGAACTTAAAGATCCCTTTGAAAAAAATTTTAAGGGAAAGGATTTGTTTGGTGAAAGAGGGCTTTTGCTGGCGTTCACCTGCAACCATTGCCCGTACGCGATCGCGGTTTGGCCGCGCTTCATTCGATTGGCCAATTACGCCAAGGGGATGCGGGTCCATACCGTTGCCGTCAATCCCAATATCCATCCTGATTATCCGGATGATTCAGCGGAAAATATGAAGAAAAAGATCAAAGAATTAAAAATCGAGTTTCCGTATCTGGTTGATGAAAGTCAGGATGTGGCGCGGCGTTTTAAGGCGCAGTGCACGCCAGACATTTATCTCTTTAACAAAAATAGAGAACTTGTCTACCATGGCCGCATCGACGATAATTGGCAGGATGAAAGCAAGATCACCCGTGAAGAGTTGAAGGAAGCGCTTAACCAGTTGGCTTCCGGTTTACCGGTTTTTAAAGAACAAAGACCGTCGATGGGCTGTTCGATCAAATGGCGAATTTGAGTCATTTTTATCCTCGAACTGCAAACGGCAATGAATAAAAATACAGTGAATTGACTAATTCAGCCAATGTGTTATATTTAAGTTGAGATGGAAAAAGAAATCAAAACAACAGAAAGCCAAATTCAACACCAAGGGCCGGTTGCCACTTTAACACCCTCGGCGGTTGAGAAGGTCAAGTCCATGATGGCCAAAGAAGGAAAGCCTGGCTTTGGTCTTCGCGTGGGGGTTGTGACCGGTGGATGCGCTGGTTTATCCTACGATTTACGTTT
>JAHFFS010000212.1 GCA_023247815.1 Candidatus Omnitrophota bacterium | reverse complement strand
ATATTTGGCGTCGGCCTGGGCAAGAGTATGCAAAAATTATTTTATCTTCCAGCTGCGCATACCGATTTCATTCTATCCATCATTGGTGAAGAATTGGGGTTCTTGGGGGCCTTCACGGTCATTGTCCTTTTTGTCTGTTTCATTTGGCAGGGGACTAGGATTGTCAAAAATACGATGGACCCTTTTGGCTATTTCCTCGCGATGGGGATTGTTTTTATGATCGGTCTTCAGGCCATGGTCAACGTCGGAGTCAGCATCGGCGCTTTGCCGACCAAGGGGTTGCCGCTGCCTTTTATCAGTTACGGAGGATCGGCGTTGATCGTCAATCTTTTGGCGGTGGCTTTGTTATTGAACATTTCGCGCGTTCAGGATTCGCAATCATAAAATGAAGATGCTATTAGCTACCGGTGGAAGCGGCGGTCATATCTATCCGGCTTTGCGAGTTGCCGAAGAGTTGAACGCAGCGGGACACGAAGTGATTTTTGCCGGGAAGTTCGGCGTTTTCAAATCGGTCATTCAAGAAAAAAATTTTTGTATTTTTGAGACGCTGGTGGGTGGCTGGTCGGGCCGTTCGTTTTTTGAAATCTGGCGATGTGGATATTTTCTCGTCCGGTCTTTATTTCAGGCAAAAAAATTTTTAGGCGACGTCAAGGTAGACGGCATCATTGGATTTGGCAGCTACGCTTCGTTTCCTTTTGTGTTCATGGGAAGTTTAGCGGGATTGCCAGTCTTGCTTCACGAACAGAATGTCCGTCCCGGAAAGGCCAATCGCTGTTTGACCCCTTTTGCCAGGAAGGTCGCGATCAGTTTTAAAGCCAGTGAGGCTTATTTCCCGACGGAGAAAACAGTCTTGACCGGTTGCCCGTGCCCAATCCCGGATCGGACTTTGTCGCGTGAGGAACTGTACAAGCGATTTCAGCTTGAGAGCGGGCGTTTGACCATTTTGGTTTTTGGGGGATCGCAGGGTAGCCGCACTGTCAATCAGGTATTTTTGGATTCGATCTCGCTGGTGAAAGATCCGCGGCCGATCCAGGTCATCCATTTGACGGGGTCAAACGATTATGAATGGGTCAAGGCGAGGTATCTGGCTTTTTCGATTCCCTGTTATGTTCAGCCTTTCTCAAAGGAAATCATGAAACTCTATGCCTGCGCCGATTTGGTGATCTGCCGGGCGGGCGCGGTCACCATCACCGAGATCGTAACCCTGCAAAAAAAGACTGTCATGATTCCATATCCGCATGCCGACGGCCATCAAAGTGAAAATGCCTGGCAATTGATCGAATTTCCGATGTTTCGAAAACTGGAAGAGAAGGCGCTGAGCGCGCAAACGTTAGCCGATGCTGTCATGGCTCTCGCGCAACTTTCGGTGGAGGATGAAGATTGGAAAAGGGTAAAGGAGAAATTGTTTTTTCCGAACGCCGCCCAAGGGATCGCTCAAGCGGCGGTTGCGCTTTTATGAAGAAAAGTCGCCTGAGCTATTTCGTTTTTTGTTTACTGTTTTTGTTTGGAAGTTTTAGCATCGGCGTTCAGGCTGATGAAGACCAATGGCAGGAAGAGCGCACGGATCATTTTTCGGTTTATTATCAGAAGACACCAAAAGATTTCGCGAAAACGGTTGCTGAGTCCGCCGAGCAATATTATGAGAGCATTACGGCCGACTTAGGGTTCACTCGTTATAAAGGCTGGACGTACAATGCCCGGGCCAAAATTTATATTTATGATTCGCAAGAAAAGTATGTTCAATCGACCAACATGACGCGTTGGTCGCACGGTGCGGCGGACATTCGGCAAAAGGTCATTTATACCTTTCCTCAGGACAGCGGATTTTTTGATACCATTTTACCGCATGAATTGGGACATATCATTTTTCGCGAGTTTGTCGGCGAGGACACCGATTTCCCATTATGGTTGGATGAGGGTGTGGCGTGTTATCAGGAAAAGGCCAGACGAGCGTCGGCGCAGGGCGAAGTCAGACAAGCGATCAAGGAAAATCGATTTATTCCTTTATCGCAATTGGCGTTGATGCAATTGGACGACACGACAAATGAAGAGGTCGTTGAACTGTATTACGCGGAATCGGCCAGCGCGGTTTCTTTCATCATCAACCAATTGGGAAAAGATCGATTTTTCCGTTTTTGTCAAAAATTGAATGAGGGACTGACCATGGATTCGGCTTTGGACAGTGTTTATTTAAAAATAAAATCGCTTAACGATTTGAATTCCGCCTGGTATGATTTTTTATTGAAAGAAGAATGAAAGGAACCTGATGGAGAAAAAATATCATTTCATCGGAATTGGCGGGATTGGGGTCGGGACGATTGCCTCGCTCATGCTGCGCCAGGGCTGTCAGGTAAGCGGCTCCGATACTACTGAAAATAAAATGGTGCGGAAACTGCGTGAACAAGGTGCCAGGATCGCCATCGGTCATGCTGCCGCCAATCTCGATGGGACGCCGGTGGTTGTTTATTCCTCGGCGGTCTCCCTTGATCA
>JAHFFS010000211.1 GCA_023247815.1 Candidatus Omnitrophota bacterium | reverse complement strand
CAAAGAAAACGGTCAACCCAAGGGTGAGAACGGCAAAAGCCATCACAATTTTACCGTGATTTAAAGACCAACGAAGTGCCGCGCCGTAACGACGCGTTGTGTTGCTAAGAAATTGTTCAAAGATCCCCAAGAGATTTCCTTTACTCGCGTGCTGAACGGGCTTTAAAATCCGTGCGGAAAGCATCGGGGTTAAGCTCAACGCGACAAACGCTGAAATCACGACCGACATGGACAAGGCAACGGCAAATTCGATGAACAATCGTCCGGTGACGCTCGTCTGAAATGCCATGGGTAAAAAGACCGCGACCAAGGCAACGGTGGTGGCGATAACGACAAAACCGATCTCTTTCATCCCCTTCATGGCCGCTTCCAATGGTTTTTCGCCGTTTTCCATATGCCGATAAATATTTTCAAGGACGATGATGGAATCATCAACAACAAGACCAATGGCCAGAACAAACGCGAGCATGCTCACAATGTTGATCGAAAAACCCATGGCATAAAGGACCCCGAATGTGGAAATGATTGATACTGGGATGGTGATGGTCGGAATCAGCGTCGATCGCAAGTCATGGAGAAAGAGATAAATGGACAACACAACAAGCAAGAAGGCCAAAAATAATGTTTCCCAGACTTCTTTAATGGCATGTTCGACGTGAATGGATTCGTCATAAGCAATCGCGGCCTCGATTCCCTGAGGCAAGTTGGTACGCAAACGTTTGAGTTCTTCTTTGACGCGTTTGGTGACTTCGATGGTATTGGCTTTGGATTGTTTGATGACGCCGATCCCGATCGCGGGTTGGGAATTGAATCGTGCCACCGAATGTTCGTCTTCAACACCAACGATGGCGTGGCCAATATCGGAAAGACGGACAAATCCTAATCCGGTCTGTTTGATGACCAAATTGTTGTATTCTTCCGGGGTCTTTAATTCACCTCGGGTTTCAATGGACATTGAACGCTGTAAGTTTTCGATAAGACCGCTGGGCAATTCCACACTTTGCTTTTTCAAGGCCTCTTCCACATCAAGCACGGTAATTTGATGCGCCGCCATTTTTTGTGAATCCAGCCAGATTCGGATCGCGAAACGTTTGGCCCCGCCGAAAATGACCGAACTTACCCCGCTGATTGTTTGCAAACGGTCTTTGATGAGGTTTTCACTGATGGAAGTCAATTCCAATGTTGAGTAGCGGTCACTGAACATCGCTATCCATAAAACCGGTTGGGCATTGGCGTCCTGTTTAGCGATGATGGGTTCTTCTATATCATCTGGTAGGCGGCCGCGTACGCGCGAAACTCGGTCGCGCACGTCCTGTGCTGCCAGATCAATTTTACGTGAGAGATCAAATTCAATGGTGATCGTGCTCACCTGTTGACGGGAATCGCTGGTGAGTGTCCGGATCCCTTCAATCGAGGTCAGTGATTCTTCAAGGGGTTCGGTGACTTGGGCTTCCACAACAGCGGCACTTGCGCCTGGAAAAACAGCAGTGACATTGACAATGGGCGGATCGATGTCGGGTAGTTCACGCACCGGCAAACGAGACAATCCAATAACACCAAACAAGATGAGACCTAAGCTCATCATAGACGCTAACACTGGACGCTGAATGCTGATTTCGGAAAGTTTCATGAAGATTTTCCTGCTGATTTACGAAAAAACGTCATCTCGAAGTTTCAGATGACGAAGGATTTTCAATGCTGTTTTTGATTTTTACCGGCGAGCCAGGACCAATTTTTTGAAATCCTTCAAAAATGACGTTTTCTCCAGCCGATAGGCCATCGATGATTTCTGCTCTGCCGGCCATGCGCAAACCAATTTTCACTTGTTTCATTTGCGCCTTATTTTCATTATCCACAACGAAAACATAGACCTCTTCCCCTTTGGGGATGAGCGCGGTCTCTGGTATCGTTAGTGCCCGGGAACGGACCGCGACAATCAAATTCAAATTGGCAAACATTCCCTGACGGAGTTTGCCATCGGGGTTGGGGAGTTTTGCTTTGACTAAAGCGGTGCGGGATTGCTCATCAACCTGCGGATCAATGAAATATACCGCCCCTTCAAAGGTTTCCTCTGGATAAGCAGCAACCGTTACCTCGATGGATTGGCGTTCTTTGAGTTGTCCGAGGAAACGTTCCGGAACCCGGAATTCCGCTTTCATTGGATTCTGACTGACAAGATAAGTGAGTGTGGTCCCTGCATTGACAAATTGACCAAGACTGACGGTGCGCTCCCCCATGACACCGTCAAAGGCCGCGGAAATGACCGATTCCTTAAGCCGGGCTTTGATGAGATCGGTTTCAGCACCCTTCGCTTCCAAATCAGATTTGGCTTGATCAAATTCCTGCTGCGATATGGCACCGTCAGTAATCAAGGACGACAAACGGTCAAAAGTGGTTTTGGCCATTCCTAAATTGGCCTGCGCCTGGGCCAGCTCCGCGTTCATTTTCTGGGCATCGAGTGTAAAAAGCATCTGCCCCTTCTTGACCGCTTGGGCTTCTTCA
>JAHFFS010000060.1 GCA_023247815.1 Candidatus Omnitrophota bacterium | reverse complement strand
GGGACAATTTGGCAAAAATAAAGGATCGGTATAAAGACAGTTTTATCATTTCCGCAAAGGGATTCTAAAGTCTCAAGGTTCAAGTCTCAAGTTCAGGTTGTACAGAACTTGAGACGTGCAACGCATGACCAAACATTTTCTATGGAAGTTTTTTCGTCTAAAAGGGTTGCTGTATTCTCCTGCCTTTTCGTTCTCACCTTACTTTTTCTTGTCCCGCATTTGAATTGGTTGGGTGTCGAGTACCGTGATGACGAAATTTTTTATGTCAAAGCCGCTCAGGAGATGCTCAGCAGCGGTGATTTTTTTCACCCACCTATTTTGGAGAAGACCGATTTCAAAAACCCATCCTTTTTTACTGGCTGGTGGTGTTTTTTTACAAAATTTTTGGCATCAATTGGTTCTCCGCGCGTCTGGTATCCGTGCTTTTTGCCGCTTTAACAGTGGGTTTAACCGCGATTCTGGCTCAGCGGTTTTGGGGACGCAAAGCGGCAATCTTAAGCGGTTTTTTACTTTTGACAACGCCACTTTTTGTCCGTCATGCGCAGAATGCGGTTCCTGATATGGCCTTCAATTTTTTATCATTCTTGCATGTCTTTCTCGCGCAGGGGAATGGTTTGTGGCCCATTGGTTATGGGCTGGTTTTGATCAGCGCTTTGTTGGTGATCATAAGGGGCTCAATCGTTTCTGTGGACGCCGGCATTGCTCATAGTATTTTTAGCCGCGGTTTGTTCGCAGGATCATTTGTTGGCGCGGGCGGGATTGGCGGGACACGTGACGTTGCGGCGGTTTGCCGCGAAGATTCAAGAAAGAATCAAGCCAGAAGACGCTGTTGCCGTTGCCAGTCACGATATCCATGAAAAAGAATTTCAAGTGTATTTTGACCGTTTGGTGCATAAAATTGGCAATGATCATGAAGGGTTGACGCGTTGGCACATCGCTGAATTTTTTCAGACGAATGAAAGAGTTTTTTTCCTCATCAGCGATCAGGGTCTTGAGAAGTGTAAGGACGTTTTGAATCGGTTTTCACTCGTGATTCTTGATGAACAATTGATGATCCGTAAACGATATCATTTTGACCGAGATTTTCTCGCGGCATTTTTCCGGGTTGATCAGAAAATAATTCAGGGGTATCTCAAAGAAAAAATTTATTTGGTTAGCAAAGACAATCATGCCTGATCCGCTATTAAAAGAGACTGAGCAAATGAGGAAAGGGAACAAAAGGTGTTCTTCCCTCGTGATTCCCGTTTATAATGAAAGAGATTCGCTGCCGGATCTCATGGATGAAATTGTCCTGGTGATGAGAGAATTGAGGGAAGATTTTGAGATCATTGCTGTTGATGACTGTTCTGACGATGGATCAGCGGGGATTTTAGAACAACTGCGTCAGCGGTATCCAGAGCACATTCAAATTTTTCATCTGCGGTCTCGTTGCGGTCAAACGCGAGCTTTGCAGGTTGGGTGGAAGGCGGCTAAAGGCGATGTGGTGATCACTCTCGATGCGGATTTGCAGAATGACCCTCGAGATATCCCGAGGCTGATTAAAAAATTTGATGAAGGTTTTGACGTGGTTTGCGGTTGGCGACGAAGGCGGCAGGACAAATTTTTAAAGACCTTTTTTTCCAAAAGCGCCAATGCCTTGCAAAAAATTTTGAGTGGACTTGCTATCCATGATATTTCCTGTACATTGCGCGTTTATCGAAAGGAAATTTTTCAGAAGTTAGAAGATTTACAAGCGGGTGATCATCGTTTTCTGCCGTTGTTTTTAGATCGGCGTGGTTGCCGGTTGGTGGAAGTCGAGGTCAATCACCGGAAAAGACAATTTGGGGCCAGCAAATACACTCATAAAAGGATTTTAAAAGTCGTTTTGGATTTTATTAAAATTATAAGAAGTCCCAAGACTGGGACTTGAAGTACTCATCTGCCATGAAAATGACAACCGCAAATCTCTGGCTGATGATTGGCTTTACCGGCCAGTTATTATTTTTTATGCGGTTTTTGATTCAGTGGATATCTTCAGAACGGAAAAAGGAAAGTCATATTCCAGTAGTTTCTGGTACTTCAGCCTCATCGGAGGAAGCGTTCTTTTGATCTACGCCCTTTATCGCGGGGATACGGTCTTTATCGTTGGCCAGGGGATGGGTTTGCTGATCTATCTGCGCAATTTGATGTTGATTCGTCAAAGGCAGGCTGTTGATCATCGTCAATTCTGATTTTATGAGCGAAAAGAAAATTCGTATTGTTCTTCGTTGGCTGCATATCATTTTCGGTTTGGTGACACTGTGTTACATTTATTCGCCTTTCCACCAGCTGGTTTTGTTTCAGATGGTTATGAAGTTTTTTGTCATTCCGCTCATCATCATGAGCGGCGTTTGGATATGGAAATTTAATCGGATCAATAAGATTTTGGGCGTTAAATAATCCGTTCACGTCGAAATTCTTGTTGCCGGAGTATTAAAAAATCGATATTATGACCGCAGCATCAAAAATCATCATCAAATCAGTTAAGGGAAAGTGTTATGGCTAACACCAAGGACTTGGATCTCGATTCCATCGGTATCAAGGGCGGAAAAGCGATTTATCATAACCTTTCTTACGAAGAGTTTTTCCAACAGGAAATCGATCCGGCTTTGTCCGGATATGAAAAAGGATTTGTCACCGAATTCGGCGCGGTCGCGGTTGATACGGGCAAGTTCACCGGACGATCGCCGAAAGACAAATATATCGTTGAAGACAATGTCTCCCAGCCGACGGTCTGGTGGGCGGACGGCTCGGCACGCGGTTCTGATAACAAAAAATTGAGCCTTGACGGATGGGATCATTTGAAAGGCATTGCCGTTGAGCAACTCAGCGGTAAAAACCTCTATTGCATGGACGGGTTTTGTGGTGCTAATAAAGATACCCGGGTCCGCGTACGGTTGCTGACGGAAGTGGCTTGGATGGCGCATTTTTTTAAAAATATGTTCATCCGTCCCAGCGAGGATGAACTCAATGATTTCAAGCCGGATTGGACGATTTTAAACGCCTGCAAAGCGACCTGTCAGGATTTTGCGAAATACAAGATGAACTCCGAGGTATTTGTCGCTTTCAATCTGACTGAGCGCATGACCGTTATCGGCGGGACTTGGTATGCCGGCGAAATCAAAAAGGGGATTTTTTCAATCATGAATTATTTTTTACCGCTCAGAGGCATCGGTTCTTTTCACTGTTCGGCCAATATGGGAATGGCCGGGGACACCGCACTTTTTTTTGGTTTATCCGGGACCGGTAAGACCACCCTTTCCGCGGACCCCAAACGCCAGTTGATCGGTGACGATGAGCATGGCTGGGATCAGGACGGTGTTTTTAATTTTGAGGGCGGATGCTATGCCAAATGCATCAATCTTTCAGCGGAAAACGAGCCGGACATTTATCACGCGATCAAAAGGAACGCGCTTTTGGAAAATGTGGATTATGACGCCAAGAGCGGTCAAGTGAATTTTGGCTCCGGTCGAAAGACTGAGAATACCCGTGTCGCTTATCCGATTGATCATATCAAAAATATTGTTAAGCCGGTCTCGAAGGGCGGACATCCGGCCAGGATCATTTTTCTGACCTGCGACGCTTATGGGGTCCTGCCGCCGGTGTCAAAATTGACCAAAGAACAGGCCATGTACCATTACCTGAGCGGTTATACCGCCAAAGTTGCCGGGACCGAACTGGGTGTGACCGAACCAAAAGCGACGTTTTCGGCTTGCTTTGGACAGGCCTTTCTTTTATTGCACCCGACGAGCTATGCCCATATCCTTGGTAAGAAAATGGATGAGCACGGGGCGAAAGCTTATTTGGTCGACACGGGATGGATCGGCGGTAAGTACGGTGTCGGGCACCGCATCCAGATTAAGGAAACCCGGGCGATCATTGACGCGATCATCGACGGCTCTCTTGACCAGCAACAATGTGTGACGATGCCGATCTTCAATCTTCAGGTTCCGCAATTTGTGAAAGGTGTCTCGTCGCAGATCCTGAATCCCCGAGACAGCTGGGAGAAAAGGGATGATTATGACGCGACGGCCAGGAAGTTAGCGAAAATGTTTATTGATAATTTTCAACATTATACGGATACTGAAGAGGGTAAGGCGCTTGAGGCGGCAGGGCCGCGGTTGTAGAAAAAAGTGAATAGGGAAATAGGAGAAGTTAATGAAACGACTATCTAAGCCATTCATGACCATTTTGATTGTTTGTTTGTCAGTTATCGTCGTGATTGGCGGTCAAATGATATTTGCCAAATCAAAATCGTTGAAAGCCGCTACCCACAACGCGCGCAGCAAAGGTAATCCATCGGCCCCACTTAAGATTGTTGAATACATTGATTTTCAGTGTCCGGCCTGTGCTAAGGGTGCCAAATTTTTGCGTGAATATTATCAAAAGTTTCCGGATCAGATTTATTTGGAACTCAAATATTTTCCTTTGAGCGCGCACCGTTTTGGTTTGCAGTCGGCGAAATACGCCGAGTGCGCCGCCCAACAGGGAAAATTTTGGCAGATGCATGATTTATTGATTGATCGGCAGGAACAGTGGCGGGATTTGACCAACGCGACCGCGGCTTTTCAAATCATGGCCGTCGAGGCGGATTTGAACATTGCCGATTTGGACCGCTGCCTGGTCGATCCGAAGACCGAGAAGATCATTCAAGAGGCGAGGCTTGACGGCGAGATCGCCAAGGTCAGTTCGACGCCAAGTTATTTTGTGAACGGGGAAATGATTGTCGGATCAAAAAGCCTTGAAGAATATTTCGCGCAACATTTTCAATCAAAGGCCAACTGATTTTATGCGAAACCGAAACGCTTTTCTGTTTATTTTTTGGCGGGTCCTGATTGGATTTTTTTTTACGGCCATCGGGATCAGTAAGTTGTTCGAGCCATACCAAAATCTTTTATACCTCGTGCAAAGTTATCAATGTTTTCCGCCCTTTCTTGAACAAGTCATTGCTCGGACCGTGCCCTGGATTGAATTTTTGCTAGGTCTGTTTCTTTTGCTGGGGTTCTGGACGGGGCAGGTCCTTCAGGGATTTCTTATTCTCATCGGTGGGTTTATCCTGGTCCTGGGGCAGGCGCTGGTCCGCGGCCTTCCTTTGGACGAATGCGGCTGCTTCGGCGGTTTGATTTCCGTTTCCATATCCAGGATGATTATTTTTGACATTGGCCTATGGGGCATCCTTTCCATTTTGTTGAACAATTTGAAACAAACCAAATGTCTTGGGCTGGATCAGCATTTTGATTCTTGATGTTTATGCGAAGGTGCTCGCCTCGATATCCATTTTTTAAAGTCCTTGGCTTGACCGGGGCGATCGTATTGCTCAGTGGACATTTTGTTTCAGGAGACCTGCCGTTGCTCAAAGTCGAACCGCTTTCTCAAGAACAGAAACGCCAGTTGATACAGATTGCCAAGGAATCCATGGCCGTTTATGTCAATCAGGGAGAAGTGAAAGAGATTGCAATGACCGACCCCAGGTTGCGAATCCCCGAGGGGGCTTTTGTCACGATCAAGAAACGCAAAGAGTTGCGGGGATGCATCGGTCGTATTATTTCACAGGCCCCGTTGTATCAGACCGTGCGCGACATGGCGATCGCGGCAGCTGTCAAGGACCCGCGGTTTCCGGCGGTGAGTCCAAAGGAATTGGCGGAATTGGTTGTTGAGGTCTCGGTGCTGTCCCTGCCCTGGGAGATCAAAGATGTCAACGAAATTGAGTTAGGCAAGCATGGGGTGATTGTCAGTCAAGGTTACCGGTCAGGGGTTTTTTTGCCGCAGGTGGCAACCGACACTGGCTGGACGAAAGAAGAATTCCTATCTCAATTGTGTGAGCAAAAGGCCGGACTGCCGCCGGATGCCTGGAAGGATTCCGGTACGAAGATTGAAATTTTTACGGCTGATGTCTTTTCCGAGGAAGATATTCGCTGATGCCCTCCCGACGCCTTCGCAACGTCATGATCACCATTTTTGTCATCGTCTGGAATTTGGCGTTTCATTATGAATCTTTGCGCGCCTTTTATCTGGATCCTTGGCTTGGGCGTCAGCTGCCCAAGATCAGATTCCTTTTTCCGCCAGCAGGGTGGATCATGTTTTATAATGTGGATGATCAGTTTGGTTACGCGGAGGTTTATGGCGTCAAAGAGCAGATGACGCATTTGATCGATCCGCATGATATCCTGGAAACACGGTTCATTGGTTTTGATAATATCCAACGCAATGTTTTAAGTTCGGTTTTATCAACACCTATGCAAAAACCATTCTGTCGTTTTTTAGAGCGCAAATTTCCGGAGTTCGACAGATTTTTAATCACGGCCGTGCAGGTCCCGTCGATCACCCAGCAGCCGCGTATTCGTTACCAACGAGTTTATTATGATTGCGAATGATATCAAAAAATTTTGGGACCGGATGTTTCTGGGGGAACGTCCTTCGATTAGCCTTTCCTTATTTCGGATCGCGGTGGCGTTGACGACCGGGTTTCATCTGCTACCGACCTTTGTTCCGCTGCGGGACACTTATCTTTCGACCGCCTTAAAATCGTTCAACGGCAATTTTTTCACTGTTGGGGCCATTGAGTTGGTCCAAAAAAGTCCCGATTCGCTGGTGATATTTTTTGTCGCGCTTTTTTGCGCGGCTTGGCTATGCTTTCTTGTTGGCTTGTTCTCGCAGATCAGCTGCATTTTGATGACGGTGTGTTGTTATTATTTTTACGCGTTGAACACCTTTGCCATCGGTCAGGTGCTTTCTTGGGACATTTTGTTGGTGACGCTGGTCCTCATGTGCGTGGTCCCGTATCATGGCGATTATTTTTCTCTGGATTGTCTGCGTCGACGGGACCTCAACGCTTACCGCCGCGAACGTCCGTATTTTCTACAACGGCTTTTGCAATTACAGATCGCGTTTACTTTTTTTTACACCGGATTGAACAAGATTTCGGCGCAGGGCAATTGGCTGACCGACAACCCGATCTATTATTTGATGAATTACCCGGCGGCAGGGGTGACAAAGCATTTTTTATTTAAGGAATTTTTATCTCATCATCCCGGACTATGCTATGGTATAGGCATCATTGTTCTCAGTGTGGAAATCGCTATGCCGGTCTTGCTGTTCTGGCGACGGACACGGGTTTCCGCGATTACTCTTGGTTTGGTTTTTCATGTCTTGCTCATTTTGACTTTGGATGTTCCGGCGATTTTTTTCTTTTTGTTCCCAGCGCAGTTACTGCTTTTTATCAATCCAAAAAAAAATCTTCAGGGGATTGAGCAGAAACGCCGCACTCATCAGACCGCCCCAGCGCAGACCGTGATTTATGATGGGCAATGCGGGTTTTGCCGTGACAGTGTGCAGGCCTTGCGCGTCATGGATCTATGGGCAAGTATCAAATTGCTGGATTATCATGAACTGATGGATTTGCAGAAGATCCATCCGGATTTGGAGCATCAAGACCTTGAAGAAGAGATCCATTTGATTGAAACCGGCGGTCGTGTGTTTAAGGGATTTTTTGCCTTCCGGCGGCTTTGCTGGACGCTGCCGATGATGGTTCCGCTGCTGCCGCTATTTTATTTTCCAGGGGCCGGTCTTTTGGGCCCGGTCATTTATCGTTGGATTGCTCGGCATCGTTACCTTTTCGCCCGGCAGAAGGCCTGTGTTGTGAGATGAGATTTGTCACTAAAAAATTTCGAGTGAAAGATCTGGATTTTTCAATCCTGTTTTACGTACTGTTCTTGATGATCGGACAGCCTTGGACATGTCATGAGCAGGACGCATTTGCTGGCAATTCGGTGCAAAGTTCAGCAGACAGCGAAGGGGATGAGCAGGTCCAACAAGCACTTTCCTTATTTGAAAATGGTAAATGGCAGGAAGCCCGCGTCAAATTTCAGGATTTGCTACAACTGCGGCCAGGTTATCGAGACGCGCAGTATTTTTTGGGCGCGATCAATCAAGGGATGGGTGTTTCAGA
>JAHFFS010000210.1 GCA_023247815.1 Candidatus Omnitrophota bacterium | reverse complement strand
TTCCTTGGCCTGGTTTTCATCACCACTGACAAAGGCATCGATCGCGCGTCTCACCATCCATTTGGCAATGTCTCCTAATTTAGAAATATCAGCGGGGGGTGCCACCTGAACCTTGTCGCGGGCCGCCATATCTTTGACCCGTTGACAGATATTCACGGTCAAATCAGCCACCCTCTCCAACTCCGAATTGATCCGCATTCCCGTCGTAATGAACCGCAAGTCCTTGGCCATTGGTTGAAACAAGGCCAGCAAGCCAATTGTTTCCTCCTCGATTTTCAATTCGAGTTCATCAATCCGCTCATCATCACGGATGCATTCCTCTGCCAGCTGTTGGTCTTTCGCCTTTAACGCCTCAATCGACTTATGGATCGCTCCTTCGGTCAACGCCGCCAGCGACAACAAATCGGTATTCAATTTTTGCAATTCCTGGTCCAAATGGATTTCCATTTTATCTCCTTGGTCTGCTTTCTAGGGACTGGACTATCCAAACCGTCCCGTGATATATTCTTCGGTGATTTTTTTTGTCGGTCTGGTAAAAATCTCACTGGTTTTACCCTGTTCCACCAGTTCACCCTGCATTAAAAAAACCGTGACATCGGAAATACGTGCCGCCTGCTGCATATTGTGAGTCACAATCACAATGGTGTAGCGCTCCTTCAAATGCACGATCAACTCTTCCAACTTCGCGGTCGCGATGGGGTCCAGCGCCGAGGCTGGTTCGTCCATCAAAATCACCTCGGGTTCAATGGCTAAGGCGCGCGCCACACAGAGCCGCTGCTGCTGGCCGCCGGACAACTTAAAAGCATTGTCATTCAAGCGGTCCTTGACTTCACCCCAAAGGGCGGCGTTTTTCAAACTCTGTTCCACCTTCTCTGCCAATAAATTTTTGTCTTTCAGTCCATTGATCTTTAACCCATAAGCCGCGTTTTCAAAAATCGACTTTGGAAACGGATTTGGTTTTTGAAAAACCATCCCCACCATCTTGCGAAGTTTAACGACATCCAAATCTTTTTCATAAATATTGTTTCCGTCGATCAAAATCGTGCCCTCGGTCCTGGTACCGATGATGAGATCATTCATGCGGTTCAGACATCGTAAAAAAGTCGACTTCCCGCACCCCGACGGGCCGATGATGCTGGTGACCTCATGCGTCATGATGTCCAAAGAAATGTTCTTCAGACATTGGGCCTGCCCATAAAAAAAGTTGAAATCTTTGACTTGGACTTTGATCTGATCCATTTTATTCTCGATAGCGTTTGCGCAATTGATAACGGAGAACAACAGCACTTAAGTTTAACAAAAAAACCAGGACAATCAATACCAAAGCCGTTCCGTAAGCAATGGGACGAACTTGCGTGATCGCGTGATGCTGCGTTGACATGATGTAAAGATGATACGGCAGGGCCATAAACTGATCGGACAGGGATTCCGGCAAAAATGGCAAATAAAATGCCGCACCGGTGAACAGAATCGGCGCGGTCTCGCCGGCGGCGCGGGCCAATCCAAGAATGATGCCGGTCAACATCCCTGGCACGGCGTACGGCAGAACATTGGTCCGTATCGACTGCCATTGTGTCGCTCCCAAAGCCAAGGAACCTTCCCGGTAAGATCTCGGCACACTCTTCAACGCCTCTTCACTCGCGGTGATCGTCCAAGGCAATGTCATGAGACCTAAGGTCAACCCCGATGCTAAAAGGCAGGTCCCCAGCTTAAACAATTCCACAAATAAAGCAACGCCGAATAATCCATAAACAATCGACGGTACGCCGGATAAATTACGGATCGACATCCTGATCAGCCGCGTGAGTTTGCTGTCTGGGGCATATTCATTGAGATAAATGGCGCACCCCATCCCTAAGGGGACCGAAAAAATCGCAGTCAGGACTGTCACATAAAATGTCCCGACGATGGCCGGGTAAATGCCCCCTTCAGTCATTCCCTTTCGCGGGGCAGTGGTTAAAAACTCCCAACTGATGATGCCAAATCCTTTGCTAAAAATATCATGAAAAACCACGATCAAAATGAGGATCACGACCCCCATGCAAAAACGCAAAAAATGAAAACCAAACGTTTGTTGAAGGTGTTTGATCGAAAAAGGGGAATATTTCATCAGACCCTTATCCTTTTTTCGTAGCGGTGCAAAATGATATCGGAAACCAAATTGAGAATGAACGTGAAAATGAACAAAACCAACCCGATCGCGAATAAACTATGAAAATGCGTTGTGTAATAGGGGACTTCGCCCAATTCGATGGCAATGGTCGCGGTCATGGTCCGCACCGGAGCGAAAAAATTATTTGGCATGGCCGGGGCGTTTCCAGTGGCCATCAAAACGGTCATGGTCTCGCCGATGGCGCGGCCCATCCCTAACATCGATGCCGCAAGGATCCCAGAACTCGCCGCAGGAATTTTGACACGGACCAACGTCTGCCAAGGATTGCCTCCCAAAGCCAGCGATGCCTCGGTGTAAGCTTTGGGAACACTGCCCAAAGCGTCTTCCGACAAACTGACAATGGTCGGTAAAGACATCACCGC
>JAHFFS010000059.1 GCA_023247815.1 Candidatus Omnitrophota bacterium | reverse complement strand
CTCGGAATTTTTTCCATAGAACATATGTTCGGTACGAAAAAGCCCGATCCCCTCGGCACCAAAGGCCCGTCCCTTGGCAGCGTCGTCGGGAGTATCGGCATTGGTACGGATTTTTAAAATACGGATCTGATCACAAATCTTTAAAAAATCATTAAAAACTTTATTTTCTTCAGTCGCGTCAATCATCGGCAGACGACCTTCATAAACGATCCCCTTCGTACCATTGAGGGTGATCCAATCGCCTTCCTTTAAGGTATGGCCATTGACTTTCATGACTTTTTCTTCTTCATCGATGTCGATGTCCGAACAACCCACAACACAGCACTTGCCCCATCCTCGGGCGACCAAAGCGGCGTGCGAGGTCATTCCTCCTCGAGCGGTTAAAATCGATTCCGCGGCCCGCATCCCCTCGACGTCTTCAGGATTGGTTTCTTCGCGCACCAAGATCACTTTTTCACCACGCTTAAACCACTTGACCGCGTCCTCGGCGTTGAAAACAATCCTTCCGCTGGCCGCACCTGGCCCGGCAGGAAGACCTTTTTTACTCAACACCTTGGCAGTCTTCTCTTCTTTAGGATCAATGACCGGATGAAGCAATTCATCCAACTGCGACGGTGTCACGCGTCCGATCGCTTCTTCTTTGTTAATCAGACCTTCTTTCAACATGTCCATCGCCACCCGCACCGCCGCCGGCCCATTGCGCTTGCCAGATCGGCACTGCAGCATATAAAGTTTTCCCTCTTCAATCGTGAACTCGATGTCCTGCATGTCGTGATAATGCTTTTCAAGACGCTGACGGATGCTTTCCAGTTCTTTGTAAAGTTTTGGATTGAACTGCTCCAGGGTTTGCAAACTCTTGTTATATTCGCTCTGCGAATATTTGTTGATCGGCGCCGGTGTGCGAATTCCAGCCACCACATCTTCACCCTGGGCATTGACGAGATACTCGCCGTAAAACTTATTGTCGCCGTTGCCAGGATTGCGGGTAAAAGCCACACCCGTTGCTGAAGTGTCTCCCGTATTCCCAAAGGCCATGGCCTGAACATTCACTGCGGTTCCCCAAGCATCCGGGATCCTTTCAATCCGACGGTAAGAGACCGCGCGTTTCCCGTTCCAGGAAGCAAACACCGCGGTAACCCCGCCCCACAATTGTTCTATAGGATCGTCGGGGAATTCCTTCCCTAAAACTTCTTTGATCTTAAGCTTATAAAGCGCGCAGATTTTTTTCAGGTCTTCGAGGTTGAGGTCTTTATCAAACTCAACCTTGCGCTTTTCTTTCACTTCATCAAGGATTTTTTCCAAATGCCGCCGCACACCCTTGCCTTCAACCGGCTCAATCCCGGCGGATTTTTCCATGACCACATCCGCGTACATCGTCAAAAGCCGACGGTAAGCGTCATAGGCAAATCGTTCCCCCCCCACTTTAGCGGCCAGTCCCGGAAGCGTTTCTTCGGTCAATCCCACATTCAAAACTGTTTCCATCATTCCTGGCATTGATTTTCTAGCACCAGAACGGACCGAGACCAATAACGGATTTTTACGGTCACCAAAATTTTTACCCGTGATCTGTTCAATCTTTTTTAAGGCCGCGCTGACCTGCGCCTTCAATTCCGACGGGTATTTTTTCTTATTGTCGTAAAAGTACGTGCAGATTTCAGTCGTGATCGTGAACCCCGGCGGGACCGGCAACCGCAAATTGGGATGCCCAGCCATCTCCGCCAAATTGGCGCCCTTACCGCCGAGCAAATTTTTCATGTCCGCTTTGCCTTCGGCCTTTCCACCGCCGAAAGAATAAACATATTTCTTCGCCATAACGTCTTTGCCTTTCTTTAAAAGTTAAAAATCATTTGAAAATTTTTCAGTCAAATAATCTTTCAAGCGGTCCACCGAAACCCGTTCCTGCTTCATGGTGTCGCGGGAACGGACCGTGACCTGTTTGTCCTCGAGTGATTGGACATCAACCGTAACACAGAAAAATGTTCCCACCTCATCCTGCCGACGGTACAATTTGCCGATCGCCGCCGTGTCATCATAAACGCACGTCAATGATTTTTGCAAATCCCGACGGAGATTCTTGGCCAGGGCCACGATCTCATGGTTTTTCTTTAACAACGGCAAGACCGCGACCTGGGTCGGGACCAAATTCTTGTGCAAACGCAAGACAACGCGCGTACTGCCTTCCACGTCTTCTTCATGATAAGCATCGACGAGAAACGCCAAGGCCGCGCGGTCAACCCCGCCCGACGGCTCAATCACGTAAGGGAAAAATTTTTCCTGACTGACCGGGTCCTGATAACGCAAATCCTTACCAGAGACCTTCGAGTGCTGCTGAAGATCATAATCGGCGCGGTTGGCAATCCCCTCAAGCTCTGACCAGCCAAACGGGAAATGATACTCGATGTCGGTACAGCCTTTCGCGTAATGGGCCAATTCGTCGTCGGCATGGACACGACGGCGAAGGTTTTCTTTTTTGAGTCCTAAATTGAGATACCAGTCGAAACGGTCCTCAATCCATTTTTGATGGGATTGTTCCGCTTGATCGGGGCGGGTGAAATATTCAACTTCCATTTGTTCGAATTCTCTGGTTCGAAAAGTGAAATTGCCGGGGGTCACTTCATTACGAAACGACTTGCCGACCTGGGCGATCCCAAAAGGAAGACGTTTGCGGCTGGTATCAACGCAATTTTGAAAATTCACGAAAATCCCTTGCGCGGTTTCCGGCCGCAGATAGGTGATGCTGCTCTCGTCTTCAACGGCACCCAAATAAGTTTTTAACATCAGATTGAAAGGCCGCCCTTCGGTAAAATCTTTTGATCCGCATTCCGGACAGGTTTTTCCGACGTGATCCTGCCGAAACCTCTTTTTGCACTTCTTGCAATCAACTAAAACATCGGAAAAATTCTCGGTATGCCCCGAGGCCTTCCAAGTATTGGGATGCATAAGGATACTGGCATCCAGGCCGAGCATGTCATCTCGTTCGTGAACAACCGATTTCCACCAGGCCTGTTTGAGATTGCGCTTCAACTCGACCCCTAAGGGGCCGTAGTCCCAGGCGCTGCCCAAACCACCATAAATTTCTGAAGATTGAAAGATAAAGCCGCGTCTCTTGCACAGCGAGACGATTTTATCCATATCGACGATCAATGCCATACCTTTGCCATCAAAACCACCAATCCGGTCAAAATTAAGAAAGAAATGATATTTTATCGAAAAGGCTTTGCAATTGCAAGACTTTTGTCGCTAACTTAAGTTTCAAGTCTCATGTCGCAGGTCTCAAGGTAGTCTCATGTGACAAGTCACAAGTGACAAGGACTTTATCGCAATTTTTTTTACTTGAAGCCTGAGACCTGTAACTTGGGGCTTGTTACTTTCCAGGGACAGCCCCTTATTTTTCTCAACTTTAAGACAGCTGGGTCTGGACCCCCAGAATGATGGCAAATGGGGACGGTGAGGTGTCCCCGGAGATTTATAATTGGATGATTGTTACGGTTACGGTGGGGGCGGCGGGAAAGAGTTCACCAACGACCGTCTGGATAGCGGTGCTGACATCAAAACTTACACGCACTTTATGGCTGGCGACTCCTCCGGTCATGGTAATAGGACCGGAGAAGATGGCGGTGTTTGCCGTTATTCCCCCGGGGATCGTAACGGTGCATTCTGCGGCTGAAGCAGCAATTTCAGTCGCTGTACAACCGCTGCCTACACCGATCGCTGCTGTTGTATAATTGCTCCCATCATTACCTTTGATCGTAAAAGTAGCAGAAGGCGTGACCCGGGACTGCGTATATGTCCCGTCAGGGATGTTAACGCCGGATATAAAATTGCCGGCTGCCGCCCCCGAAGAAGCAGAAGCAATATCAATCGTCGTTGATGACCCGTCAAGAATCGTTATCCATGCGGTCCCATTCCATAATTCAAACTTCGTGAGTGTGACTTTGTAAACCGTTGCGGGGCCAACAGCCAAAGCAGAAAAAGTTCCTAAGAAAATCATGAGAATAAAAATAAAAAATATTCTCCACAATCTTTTCGCCACCCTACGACCTCCCTGCTTCCACAACAAAACCGCTTGACTCAACTTTACGCTCAAGGATGATGTCATATTCCCTTTCCACAGGAATAAGCAACCTCTCCTTTAAATCATTCCTGGGAAAGGCTTCTTGAGAAAATTTCACCGCCCCTAAAATATCCGAAAAAGTGTTGAAGGCCACATTCAAACGAAGCCGCCCTCCGTACTCCAGATCCCCTTTATTATCATCCCAGGTATAAACTTCCAATTGGACGTGTTCATTCAGGCTTGCTTCAAGGCGGGATTTCCATCCCAATTTATCATCAAAACTTTTAAAATCATACCAGAAACCGCTTCCATAAATCTTTAACCACGACATATAGGGAACGGGCGCCCCTAATTCATAATCAATCCCATCAGCCACCCGCTCAATGGTTCTAGAGGCCGCGGAAAAATCCGCCTCTTTTTTATTGGTGAGCCCGCCAAAGTAAGTATTCACCCGCCCCTCAAGGATTTGCCCCAAAACCTCGAAACCGAGCCCCGCCCTGGCGTGCCGATGCAAATCCTGATAATCCAGGAATGTATTCACACCGACGATCCAGTCCTCCGAGGCGAGTTTTCGATATCCTAATCCCAAATTATAAATGCCGCGCTCATCGCGGATATTCACACGCGGCTGGATAAAAATTGTATCTTTTTTTTCTTCGTCCTGGGTGAGAGGCTGGACTGTCTGGAAATAAAAGGTTGGCTTTTTATCTGTTTCGAGCTGGATGGAATATTCGATGCGTTTGACCCACTTAGGCAATGGGTCTTCTTCTGCCTGAACAATAGAAAAACTAAGCAGAAAAAATAATGCCAATACGACGGGAATAAAAAAAGTACGTTTCATTCGCTCCTTTATTGAACTTGCTTGTATTTTAGCAAAATTGCAACTTCATACAAACAAAAAATTGTTTTTTGGTCGCACTTTAAATTTTAATTTTCGCCAATTCTTCCACGGTGATGGAAAAACTATGCGTCTTCGCGGGAAATTTTTTCGCACTCACATCGCTACGAAACTGCTTAACACCTTTGCGAATCGCTTGTCCCAAATCCACATACTGCTTAGCGAATTTTGGACGAAACCTTTCAAACAAACCTAAAAGATCATGTGTGACAAGAACTTGGCCATCGCAATGCACTCCCGCCCCGATCCCGATGGTTGGAATTGCCAAAGAGCTAGTCACCAGCTTCGCGATTTCAGCCGGGATGCATTCTAAAACCAGACTGAAACAGCCTCGTTCGGCCAACGACTTGGCCTGCGTCATAATCTTGATGGCACCTTGAGCATCTTTTCCCTGGACTTTAAACCCGCCGATCTTGTCCACGGTTTGCGGGGTCAGCCCGACATGCCCCATGACCGGAATTCCCGATTTGACAATCGCTTCAGCCATCGTTAGACATCCGTCAAACCATTCCAATTTCACCGCGTCACATCCGGCTTCCTTCACAAAACGTTTAGCACTAAAAACCGCGTGATTCAAACCGCCCTGAAACGCGTCATAAGGCATATCGCCGACCAAAAGGGCGTGCTTGACGCCGCGGTTAACGGACTTGGCATGATGCAGCATGATCTCCATTGTGACTTCGCGCGTTGATTCCAAACCTAAGACCACATTGGCCAAAGAATCACCAACCAGAACCATATCGATCCCACATTGATCAATGAAACTAGCTAAAGGAAAATCATAAGCGGTCAGCATGGTGATTTTCTGACCCCTCGCCTTCTTATCGAGAATATCTTGGGGATTGAGTCGTTTTGACATGTTGATCTTTGATCTGCGTTAAATATTGATCAATCTTTTGGGCCGCTTTTTTGCCGGAGACAAAGGCGTCCATGATCGATTCCGTACCAGTGACAATATCACCGGCGGCAAAAATTCGGCGCTCGGAACTCATGCCCGCGCCTTCATCAACCCAAACCGTTCCCTCATCCGTATACCTGAGTTCTGGCAGCAACTGACGAAGGAAACGATTGGGCCCGCGGGGGGCCGTTAAAATAACGGTGTCCGCTGCCATTTCAAAATCAGCGTCGGGAACCGGCAAAATCTGCCAGTGACCGTCACCTTGCGGATCGGCAAAATCCATTTGCGAACAGCGGATCGACTTAACCCATTGTTTCTCACGTGCCGTGATTTCTTTGAGCTGAGCCAGTGGTCTTAACTGAACACCTTCTTCTTTAGCGTATTGCAATCCCTTTGAGTGGGCCAGAAAATCTTCTTCGGTCTGGGCAAAAACCAAACTGACTTTTTTGCCAAAACGGACACACATCCGGGCGCAGTCCGCTGCCTTGTCGTCGGAACCGATGACAACCACTTCCTCGCCTAACTTGACCGCGGATTTTTTGGCAAAACCTTCCGACGTCAAGGAGTTGACTTGAAACAAAAATTCTTCCGCGTGATAAACCCCGCCAAAATGGGTTCCAGAGGCCAACGTTGGAACGGCACCCCCCAGCCCGACAGCCAAAAGGACCGCGGCAAAACCTTGGGCAAACAAATCTTCCAATGTGATGGAGCGGCCAATGCCGCAATGGCAGCGGATATCGACGCCTAAGAGGCGAACATCTTGGATCTCCATATCCAAAACCGATTTGGACAAACGGAATGACGGCAGAAAATAACGCAGCTTTCCGCCTGGTGAGGCCAAGGCTTCAAAAATCGTCACCTGATAATTCCGTCGCGCCAATTGGCTGGCCGCGCTCAAGCCCGCCGGACCCGAACCAACGATTGCCACTCTCTGCCCCGTAGGCTTAAGCGACCGTTGGAAAAATTGTTTTTCCCGTCCCTGTTCAGCGATAAAGCGTTCGATTCCGCGCACCCGGATGGGTGTTGAGGAAAACGCATCATCCTTTTCCAAAATGGCCGGTTCTGGACAAACCCGGGCACAGATGAGCGGAAAATCATTTTCTTCTTTCAATTTTTTATACGCGGCGGTAACATCCCCCTCGCGAAGGATACGCATGACCGCCGCGATATCCGTTCCTAACGGACACTGAGCTTGGTCCTCTTTACGATTCCCCTGCGGAAACCGGCGGGCCTCTTCCACCGCCGCCTTTTTCGACAGCGTCAGCTCAAATTCCTCAAAACTCTTTTTTCTTTTTTCCAAAGGCTGCACGGCAATCCTGTCCCGAGTCTCATGTTGCAAGTCACAAGTGATAAAGATTTCGTCTCAAATCCTTTTTACTTGGCACTTGTAACTTGAGACTTGCTACTATTTAGTTTCTTTTAAAAAATTCGAAAACATTTGTTTGATCGATTCCGGATTGGTCAATGTTTCCGCCGAAAAAGCAAAACCTTGATCGATGGAGGCAGAAGCAAAGGCCTCTTTGCGTATCCGCAAATCATCATAATCAACACTTTGCGCCTCAAAGATGGGACCGCACTCGCAGGCCAAGACTTCCTTACCGCCGACCTTCACCCGGCAAGACCCGCAAATGCCAGCACCGCACAACATCATGGGATTCAACTTGACCAACGTTTTAACGCCAAATTTTCGCGTCAGCCCAGCAATCGCCTTCATCATGGCGACTGATCCGGTTGTATAAACCAAATTGATTTCCTGCGTTTCTAACAACTCTCTAACAATTTCATTGGCCTGGCCCTTATGCTCATAGGAACCATCGTCGGTTGTGATGATCAATTGATGGCAGGACAACCGCATTTGCGCCTCGAGCATCAAAAGCTTTCTGGTCTTCGCCCCCATGACACCGATGACCTTATTGCCCGCCTTTTTAAAAGCCCGGCAGATCGGTAAAATCTGTGCCACCCCTAATCCCGTCGCGGCACAGACCACGACGCCAAATTTTTCGATCTTCATAGGCTGCCCTAGAGGCCCCATCACCGAGAACAACTCCTCATTGATCGGTTTGTTGGCCAACTGCCGCGTACTTGGCCCCACCTCTTGGACGATCAAGGAAATGATCCCGCGGCTGGCATCCGCTTCCATGACGGTGATCGGGATCCATTCCGAATTCTCGTCAGTGACAACCATGACAAACTGCCCAGGCAGAACATTTTTAGCAATCTGTGGTGATTCGATATCAAGC
>JAHFFS010000058.1 GCA_023247815.1 Candidatus Omnitrophota bacterium | reverse complement strand
GCGTAATTCAACTTTAAAAATGAACGGCAATTGATCGCGATGCGCATGAACCGACTATTTCCGTTTCTTTAAAAACTTCCGCACGGTTTCGACGACGTAATCCATTTGGTCCAATTCGAGGTCCTGATGGATGCCGATATGAAAACCATGATCGCCGCAATATTCCGCCTCGGGGAAATCACCGATTTTGTGTCCTAAAAATCGATAGCCGGGACACTGGGTCGGCATGGAATAAAAAAGATTGCGCGAGTCAATCCCCGCGCCGTCAAGATCGGCAACAAGATCGTCTTTCGTAAATGGCAGTCCTTCCCTCAAAATGATCGAAAACGCGTGCGGCCCGATCTTTTCCCCTTTCTCTTCTTTAATGAAAATGAACTGCTCTTCAAACCGCGCAAACTTTTCAATCAGATAGAGTAGGTTCCGACGACGTTTCTTTAAGGTCTCCTTAAAAATTCTGATGTTCCCAATGCCGACCGCGGCCTCAAGTTCATTCATCTTTGCCGAAAAACCAATCCGCTGAAAATCAAATTTACCAACGATGCCATGATTGCGAAGTGAGCGCAGGATTCCGGCCATCTTCTCATCATTGGTGATCACAATACCGCCTTCGATCGTGGTCACGATATGCGCCGCGTACAAACTGAAGGCCGCCATCTGCCCAAAGGTCCCCAGCAACTGACCATTGAGTTCAGCACCATGGGCTTCGGCCGTATCTTCAATCACAAACAACTTATGCCTTTTCGCGATGGCCATGATTTCTTTCATCGCTGCCGGCTTGCCCATCAAATGCACCGGCATGATGGCCCTGGTTTTCTTAGTGATCGCCGCCTCAATTTTATCGACGTCGATATTAAGGGTCTCTCTTTTGACGTCCACAAAGACCGGCTGGAACCCAGCTTGAAAAACCGCGTTGCCAGTCGCGACAAACGATAACGCCGGGACAATCACCTCATCTTCGCGCTTCGCGCCATAATCATACAAAACCGCCAGACTCAACGCGTCCGCGTCGGTGCCGCTGCTGACCGCGACCGCGTCCTTCACCCCAAACAACTGAGCAAAACGCTCTTCAAATTCCCGCACGTATTTCCCGCGTGTCACCATTTTTATGTCAAGGGCTTCATCGATCAATCGACGGGACTCAGCGGTGATAGAAACGGTGCCGAAAGGATTTTTATACTTCACTTTTTTTTCCAAATTCTCGTGGGGCTGCGGCTTCAAAGCAGATGTCCTTTTCCTAAAATTTTTTGGGCTTGTTCGTATCGTTCCGGGGTCCCAATATCTAAAAGTTTTTCTTTGATCACATGGCCGTACAATCGCTGTCCGATCAATTTTGAAAACACGTCATATTCAAGCGAACAGGGTTTCTTGTCAGAAAAATGAGAAAAAATTTTCCTTTGGAAACAATAAATCCCGGCGTTCATCAGCCGGCAATCTTTTTTCTGACTCGCCGCTTCTTTTTCGAGAAAGGAGCAGATTTGCCCGTCTGGTTTCAACTCAATTTTTCCGACGTCCTGGCGTTCATCTTCCATCACAACCAGGGTTGCCAAAGCCTGTTTGGCTTGGTGAAACGCGAATAGGTCTTGATAAGCGAGATCACAAAAGGAATCCCCATTCAGGGCAAAAAAAGTATCGCTTTTGATCAATCTTTGGGCATTTTTGAGTGCTCCACCGGTTCCTAACGGCTCGGTCTCTCTCGAAAATGCGATATCTAACCCTAAATTGTTTTTGGTATAATAGTCCTCAACTTGACTGGCCTCAAATCCGGTACACAAAATGAACCGGCCAAAGCCCTGCCCCTTCAAATATCGCAAAAGCAGGTTCAAAAAAGGCTCCGATTTGATTTGCGCCATGGTCTTCTGTTGATTGCCGATCCGCTCACGCAGACGTTTACCCAAACCACCGCAGAGGATCAACATATCGTGGGATTGGAGATTTGACATGATATTTCTCAGAAATGGCCTGGAACGGCTTTACACCTATGCTATGATACCAACAAAGCTTTAATAAGCAACTAATTATTCTCGAGCTTTATGACCAATCGACTTGCTTCTTTTTCTCAAAAGATGGTTCCTTTCTTCTCACAAGTTCCTTGTTTTAGGGATGTTACATTCCTGTCCTTATTGACAATCCTGCTGGTCTTCCAACCCCACTATCTTCATGGAGAGCTGGACATTTTTGAATGGGGGATTTATCTTCCCGGGATCCAAGCGCTTTTTGACGGCCAAGTGCCTTACCGCGACTTTTTTCTTCTACGCGGGCCGCTTGAACTTTATATCCCTGCCAGTTTGATGACAATTTTCGGGAAAAATATCAACATTTTATCCACCTACTTTTACGCTGGCACCGTCATCACCCTCATCATCTGCGTTCTTCTCGCTAAAGAGATCTTTCGTACCCGCTTTTTTTTATACCTCTTTGTTCCCATCTTAGTCACAAAATCTTTTCCTAGAGTTGTCTTTCATATTTGGGGCGGGATGCGTTATGGATGGGGATTACTGGCCATTCTCTTTTTTCTTTACTTCCTAAAAAAACGGCGTCCTCTTTGGATGATCTTAGCCGGTGGCAGCGCGGCACTGGCAACGTTGACCAGCATCGAGATCGGATTTTGCGCGGCCATGAGTATCGTTTTCTGCCCCATCATCTTCTTTCTTCTAAAAAAGCAAACATTCGCGGAAAGCTTGACCGCCATTCAATCCTTCGCGATCGGATTTTGCATCCCCCTATTGCCATGGGTTTTCTACGCTTCCACCCATCACTGCCTGCTTCCTTATATGGAAACGACACTGACCGTGGTCACGCAAATGCCCCAGGTCTTTCCGGATTATCTGCTCGACAACCATCCTCAAGGTTGGCGGCAATGGTTATCTTCGCTCATCCCGGCCGCACCGGATTTCAAATATTTTTCTCCGGCCTGGGCCTACATCTTTACATTTTTCTATCTGGCGCTTCGTTATAAAAAAAATGGATTAACTGACAACCATCTCTTCGTCTTTCCCCTTTGGCTTTATGGACTGGCCCTATTCCTTTCCTCTTTACGTAAAATTGGGGCGGCCCAATTTGAGATGTCTTTGCAACCGGAAAAACTCCTGCTCTTCTTTTTGCTAGAAGAAATTTACCTCCGCCTAAGCATGGGCGCGCGCCTCCCTCGAACCTTCAAAAACTATGCCGTTCTCGTCTTTACTCTTGTCTTAATCATAACAACAATGACGTCGACGATCCGCAAAATCACCAAACGCTCTTACCCGTTTCGCTGCCTCAGCCATTGGCTCAACAATAAAAATCCTGATGAAGCCATTCCCTTCCCATTCTCTGTGCCGAATGACCAGGCCCGGACCCTGAAACTTCCCCGAATTTACGGCCGCATCGTCCCCGACTGGCAGGCCAAAGAATTGAATGAATTGAACGCGTTCGTTGAAAAACATACCACAGACAAAGAAGCCGTCGTCCTGTTCCCAGAACTGGGGACCTACAGCTTTATCTTCAACCGACCCCAGATAGGACGTTTTGGCAATGCCTCTTTTTCCTGGCTGAGTGAAAAATGGTTTCAAGAACTCATGCAAGACTTAAAGACGCGCCGCCCTCGCTACGCGATTCTTGCCAAAGAACCTACCCCGACGCTGAATGCCTACCTGAAATTAGAACGGAATCAAAAAAAATTTAAAGAAATGAAAGGTTACATCCTCAAAAACTATCATTCCATCTTATCAACTCAAAACTGTGCCGTTTTTGAGAAAAATGGGTGAGTGTGATTAGGCCACGCGGCCGGTATTGGGCTGGTAAAAAATGATCTGGCTTCCCAGGGTTTCAAATTTGAAGGGGACTTCTAAAAATCTTCTTAACTTCTGGCGAACATTCTGCTGTTTTTCCGGCGGAACAAAAAGAAGAACAAACCCGCCGCCACCGGCCCCGAGCAATTTCCCACCGATGGCCCCGGCCTTGCGGGCGGTATTGTAAATCTCATCAATGTGCGGTGTCGTTATTTTGTCGGACAACGTCCGCTTCAACTGCCAGGATTCATGCAACAATTTTCCAAACGCTCTCATATCTTTACTTTGTAAAATCTTAAGCGCCTCTTGCGTCAGGTCGTAGATGGATTTCAATTCTTTTTGCTTATTCGCGATATTTTTAACCTGATGGGCGGCGATCTGTGAAGCGGTTCGGGAGAAACCGCTAAAAAACATCATGAGATGATTTTGCAAATCCTGCACGGTCTGCTTATTCGCGGTCACTTTACGGACCCGCAAATGATGCTGTCCCCCGAATTCGATGTAATTGAACCCTCCGTAAGCGGCCAAGGTCTGGTCCTGACACCCAACATTTTCTTTGCACATCTCCTGTTCAATCGTAATGGCCTCCCTTGCCAACTGTTCATCCGTCGGCATAACCCCTTTCAAGGCATAAAGGCTGTTTAATAACCCAACGGTGAATGATGAACTTGATCCCAATCCGGTGCGGGCCGGCAGGTCTCCGTCGTGATGGATTTCTATCCCCTGCTCGATCTTCAAAAATTTCAAAACTTCTCTTACCGCGGGATGTTTGATCTCTGAATGCCGCTGGACATGTTCGGTCTTCGAATAAATGATCCGCGACTTGTGTTCAAAAAATGGCGGCAAATATCGACAGGTGATGTAGCAGTATTTATCAATGGTGGTGGCCAAGACCGCCCCTTTGTGTTTTTCAAACCAACCGGGATAATCGGTGCCTCCGCCGAAAAATGAAACTCGAAAGGGTGTGCGACTAATGATCATCGTAGGATTTCCTTTTCTTCCAAAAGTTTGCGTCTCAATTTGATTTTAGTGGATTTACTTGTTTCATCAACCGCAATCTTCCCAAATTTCTTCTTTAACAAATTAAGGAAGGCGGGGTTGGTATGATATTTCAACCAAGCCTCGTCGCGAAAACGCAAGACTTCCGCGGCCGTGAGGTATTTGGTCGGCAAGGGTTGGGTCTCATAAGAATGCTGAGAATATCCGGCGTAGGTTTCCGGAAGTTTCCATCCTTGCTGTCTTGCAATGCCGTGGAGTGGACTTCCCGGATACGCCATCGCGCTATAAAAATTGGCCATCTCGGTATTCATCTCCATGGCTAAGTCGAGCGTCATTTGCATGCTGTCCCTATCGTCCTCGGGCAATCCGAAAATATAATTGGCCGCAACGTTGATACCGGCATCGCGGATTTTCTTGACGACCGCGCGGATGTCCACATCATCAAAGCGGCCTTTGGTGACATCTTTGCGGACTTTGGTATTGCCACTCTCAATCCCTAAAGCCAAATAATTCACCCCGGCCTTTTTCAAGGTCGCTAAATAATTTTCTTTGACGGTATCGACGCGGGAATAACACCAGATGTTAAAATCAAATCCGCGCTCAATGATCAGCTCACATAATTTCATGAAATGATTGGGGTTCAAAACAAACAGCTCGTCGGCGATCTTGACATTTTTGATCCCCAATTTCGCGAAGACCTCAAAGTCGCGAATGATGAATTCCGGTTCCCAGTAACGAAAAACCGCGCTGCCGTCGGCATATTCATTTTCCTGACGGTTGATGATGTTGATCATGCAAAAGGAACATTTCATTGGGCAGCCGAGGCTGGTATAAAGTGCGGCAAATGGGGCTCGCTCACAATCATTGGGCATGGCGTGCCAAAGCGCGGTGCGGTAATTTTTCATCGGCAGCTTATCCCAGACGACACCGGAAAGCTCGGAAGATAAATCCTGCTTGGCGACGATCGGCGAAGGAGGATTGAGAATGATCTGACCATTGTTTCGATAACCCAAACCCGGCACCTGATCAAGTTTATCATTCAGGTTGGTCAGTAAAAGAAAAGAAATGGTATAAACCCCTTCATTCTGACAGACCAGGTCGATGAAGGGATGTTTCTCCATCACCTCGCGAGGGAGCGCCGCCACATGTCCACCGACAAAAAGGATTTTTATTCCCGGAGATCCTTGTTTGACCTTTTCAGCAAGGCTCACCGCGCCAGCCATATTTTGCGAACTGGCCGACGGCTGCTGGCCATAGACGACAAAACAAGCCACCCGCGGATCTGCTTCCTTGACTTTCTGGGCGGCGGCAACATCGTCAAGATGTAAGGCTTCACAATCCAAGATGTCCGCGCCAAATCCCCGTTTCAAACAATGGGCGGTCAACATCCCAGCCCATATCGGCGGTTCAACCGCGGAAAAATCTTCGCTCAGATCCTGATAAATTTTTTTTGCGGCATTGGGATGGATGAAGAGGATATCAAATTTCGTCATTGGGGATATGCTGCCTTAAATATTCGTCAATGCCATGCGCAAGGAGCGCTTACGACCAAGGACGGTAAAGGCCTTGATCAATTCCTCAATTCCTGCGGCTAAGGAAACTCGCGGTTTGAAACCGGCCTTTTCAATCTTTGCGTTGCTGACAATGTAATCGCGTTGATCCGGATCTTTGCCGGTCTTGGACTCAATGATCTGTAAATCAGGGACAAATTTTTTGATCTGTTGACATAACTCAAGCTTGCTTAAGTTGGCGTTGCTCAACCCCACATTGTAGGCCTGATCTTTCATCTTTTTAAAATTCTTCAACCCCAAAAGAAAGGCAGCGGCGATGTCCCGCACATGGATGTAATTGCGCATGAAATGCGCCTCAAACAATTCAATTCGTTTTTCAAACAGCGCCCGGTAGGTAAAATCATTGACCAGCAAATCCAAACGCATGCGCGGACTGACACCAAAGGCCGTTGCCAATCTTAATGTGATGCTCCCTCCGGCCTGCAAAAGCAACTCTTCCGCCTGCACCTTAAGACGGCCGTAAAGCGAAACCGGTCGTAACAGGGTTTCCTCGGTACAAAATTTCCCATTTTCTCCGACTCCATAACCACTGTTCGTCGTCGGATAAATGATGATTTGCTGCTTTGATCGCAGCTTGAGGATCAATTGTACGGCATCAATAATAACTCTTTTAGCTTTCTTGGGGTTTTTATCGCACAATGGGGCCCCGGTCAGACAGGCCAGAGGAAAAACAGCGTCGACATTTTTAAGCAAAGGGGCCAAAATTTTTTCGTCCCCGGCATCAGCGCGAATGATATGTAGACGCTGATCATGACAGCAATCCAAAAGCGAATTTTGCTGATACCTGAAATTATCAAGGACAATCACCTCATGCCCTTCTTGCAATAAGATCGGTGTTAACACCGATCCAATATATCCGGCTCCCCCGGTGACGAGAATTTTCATGGTTTACTCTTTTTTAGCCATTGATACGTTTTTTCAATTCCACTTTCCAGATCAACCTTAGGTCTCCAACCCAGCTTATGGACTTTTTGACTGTCCAATAATTTTTGAAAGACCCCGTCGGGTTTGCTCTGATCAAACTCAATTCGTCCTCGAAAACCCGTGACTCGCGCGATGATCTTTACCAGCTCCTGAATCGTGACATCCGCCCCACTCCCCACATTCATGATCGCTTGTCTGTCATAACGCTCCATTAAAAACAAGCAGGCTTCCACAAAATCATCACTATACAAAAATTCTCGTCGGGGTTGACCGCTTCCCCAAACCACAACCTCAGAATCTTGGTTCTTAACCGCGTGGGTCAATTTTTGCAACAACGCACCCAAGACATGGGCTTTTTGTGGATCCGTGTCACTGCCTGGCCCATAAACCGTGGCCGGAATCATCACGATCGCATTAAAACCATACTGCTGGTGATACGCCTGACACTGTTTGATACCGGCCAATTTTGCCATGGCATACGGCCCGCTACTCTCCTCTAAGGGACCTGTCAGTAAAAATTCTTCCTTGATGGGTTGAGCAGCGTCCTTTGGATAAACACAAGAACTGCCGATATATAAAAGTTTTTTTGTTCCTTCCCGACGGGCGGATTCAATGACATTCGTCTGGCTCATCACATTGCAATAGAGAAATTCTCCCGCGTGCTCTTGATTAGCTTGAATGCCTCCCGAACGGACCGAGCCTAAAAAGACATACTCCGGCTTTTCCTTTTGAAAAAAAAGCCCGACCTGTTGTTGGTTCAAGACATCGAGTGGTCTTTCTGAGGAGGAAAATACTTTTGTGAAACCTCTACTGCGCAACCCTTCCACCAAAGACCGTTCAAGGACA
>JAHFFS010000057.1 GCA_023247815.1 Candidatus Omnitrophota bacterium | reverse complement strand
GGCCTATGAAAAATACGGCGACGTGGATATTCCGGTGAGCACGTTTAACAAAGTCTGGATCATGCCGGACAAAGCCAAGGTTGTCGAATACGGCAACATGGCCGTCGTCACCGAGAGCCGTTTGAAGGTTTTGCTCGAAGAGGACTACGTAGCGATGTCCAATCAGAAGGACATCGCGGAGTCCTTGTCTCCTGACAAGGATTTAGCACTAGCTAAAGGTTCCCCAGAAACCCAGATCCCCAGCGACCAGGAAAACTCTGGGACCCCGGGGGCTGGGGCACTGGGAACCCAAAGTAAACGTGCTGACTCACTTGGTTCTTCTGGTACCCCGGGGACTGGGACTCTGGGGACTGGGGATCCCAAAGATGTCAATTCACTCGGCTCGCAAATTGTCCGCGAGATTGTGCTCCCCGCCATCGAGAAAGAAGTCAACGAAGGCAAGAATTTCGCCAAACTGCGTCAGGTGTACCAATCCGCAATCCTGGCCGCGTGGTTCAAACGCAAATTAAAGAACAGCATTTTAAATAAGATGTACGTGGGGAAAAATAAGGTAGCCGGCGTCGATGTTGAGGACAAAGAGATCAAACAGAAGATCTACGAGCAATATTTAGCCGCCTTTAAAAAAGGCGTTTACAACTACATCCGTGAAGACAAAGACGAACGCACGCAGGAGATTATCCCGCGCAAATATTTTTCTGGAGGAGAGGTTTTAGGTGTTGCGGTTGATAAGAGTTTAAGTGTCCAAGAGGTCTTTTCCAATGAAGCGGCACTCGTCGCTGTTGGACCGACTGTAATAGGTAATTTGATAAATGAGTCAATCGTTGCCAAACCTGTTGATAGTTCAGACAAAGATTTACCCGGCGTCATCGTGCCCGCCGCCACCAACGGCACTGCCCAGGCCGCGCGGGCGGAGGACGCGGCTAAGCCCGCGCAGGTCACGCTTGCAGATTTAACCGATGCCCAAATCGCACGTTTGGCTGAACTGGCCAAGAGCAGGTCTACATATGATGATCCTCTGAACAGAACATTGTATGCCGAGCTCGCTCAAATTCTGGGTATGCAAGGAAAAGTTGCAGCAGAGATCGGTTTTGGAAACAATATTAAACCAGCACTTGGTTTGATTGAGTCAGGAATGCAGACGGTATTCTTGGTCGACAAGAATGAGAATGTAATAGCATGGCAAGGGGGCAAGTTACCCAGCTCACAGATGAAATTGAGACAAGGCGATGTTTTTGATTTGCCTTTGGATGACGCAGCGCTAGATGCTGTTGTTTTTAATCAAAGCTTGGAATTTATCGAGGGCAATAATGATAGTTTTGGGGACCAATCCGATCCATGGGGAAAGGCACTACAAGAGGCGTTAAGAGTTCTTAGGCCCGGTGGTTGGATGATTATTAAACTCGGAGATTGGATCTCGGAGTCAACAATAAATAAAGCGAAAGGTTCTGCGTTAAAAATCACAACGCGTTTTGATCAGTTCGGGGTCAGTTATCGCGTCATTGAGCACGATGGCAAGCCGGTCCTCATCCTGGCCCAGAAAAGCACTGATAAGACCGTAACCGGTAAACTCGCCCCGGCGGGGGATGCGGTGTCTCGGGCGCTCACTCCTGAACGGGAGGTAGAGATTGATAATCTTGTTTCAGATGTGGTTGGGGGGATTAATTTTGATCCCGTAGCATTTGGAAATGTCAATTTAGACTCTTCAAATTGGCTTTCAGAACTCATGGCGATTACCGATCCTGATGAAATCAAATATTTGGTCAAGCGGTTTCGTGAAGAATGGACAGAACGTGGTTTGGATCGAAATTTTGGCACTCCTTTTGAATATGTTGCAGTTGGCATACAGGAGAGTGACGGGATTTTGAAGGATTTGGAAAGAAATCATCAATGGATCTATCGGATGCTGGATGCAGTGACCCCTCTTGAGCGTGTAGGCTCTTTTGGGACTATGGTTATGATAAGCGCTTTTCATATGGAGAGGTTTGGCATCCATCCTGATGATGAATCTGGTGGTCAAAATCCAAATGGCAGGCCTTTTGATCAGGAAATGATGGTGGGTGTTAACAAGGATGAGAAGGCTATTTTTCAGAGATATCTTTTGAGCATAACCTCGTTGGAAGAAAAGCAATTGAAAGAAGTCATAGCCGAGAACTCTGCTTTGGGTGTCCGGATCACGCTGGAGGATCAGATTTTGTGGGGGTTGGTTCAGGCGGTGAATCCGGCCATTTATTCCAGTGGCGGGGTTTACGATAAAGAGACTATAAAACAAGTGATGACCGCATATTTTAAGTCGGATAAACTGCTTACGCTTGACGAGATAGCTATACGGTTTTTACAGCGTGTCTTTGACAACGAAAATTTGGATGAACGAACCAAATCCAGAATCCAGGAAATGTTGAAGAAGGCATTGACCAGAACAAAAGATGAGTGGATCGCTTTGGGGATGACGCCACCAGAGGAAGTGGTATTAAGCGTGCCTACAGCTCAATTAGAATATTTGATGTCTCTAGGGGAATTCTGGCAAGAACCAGCTTTGAAATGGTTGAAGAGCCCAATCCATCTTTTGTTTTTAAGAGAGAATCTCATCACGGGCGATGATATGAAGAGATATTTGCACCCGGGTATCAATTATCAGTTTGTCCGGGCGCGAACTGCGGCTGTATTCACTTCACCCGAACTTGCCTTGCTTCTGCCCGACGTCGCCAAAGCCCTTGGCGGAACCACAGCCCCACAGGGACAGCCATGGCCCAAATGGCCAACCCCAACCGGCAAGGAACTTTTAGACACGCCTTTTGCCAAACGCGCGATTGAGATTATTAAGTCTCTAAATTTACCAGAGGGTTCCCGAATTTTATCGATCGGGCCGTCCCTTGATTTCACAGGGCTCATGAGCCAAGTCCCGTGGGAATTTATTTTTGCCTCGCTTGGTTACCATGTAACAATTTTTCAACCAGAAGAAAGCCTGGTTAGTGGTTTTTCTTCACATATAGGGAAAGAAGGGTTTGAATTCTTAAGTAATATTGAAGTTCATACGAGTTCCTTCGAAGCAGGTTCTGCAGAAGAAAATTCATATGATGGTGCTGTGATGATGAGTGTACTTTTTTCGCCAGAGGTCATCGGTTCAAATAAAGGAATTGAATTGCTTAAAAATGTAACGAGGGCGGTGAAGAATAAGAGGCCATTAATTATAGGTGCATATACGAGCAATAATGAAGAACAATATACCCAGGATGTTATTAATGAGCTTCTTTATGAGAAGGATCCAGATATTCTGGAAGAAATCGTGCCTACACAGGATGGCGGTCGACATGAATGGAAGGTTTTTGAAGTAACAAAGAGGGCGGCTTCAGCTCAAGAAAAACAAACCTCACCGGCCCAGGCCGCGCGGGCGGGCGAGGAGAACGGGAATTTATCCGGCGATGCGATGAAGATGATGGGCAAGGCTCCGGCGGTGGAAGTTTCGCCTGCAACCAAAGAACGGTGGAAAGAAAAAGCCCTGGGCGTTGAGGTTAAAACTAAAACAATTGAAGGTCGAACGTTCAAAGGCAAATTCATCACGAGCGATCCAATGAATGACCAAAACGGCCAAATGCCCGACGGGATTTTTGCCTTTCATTTACCGGACGCCGAAGGAAACATTATTTACGTCGTGCGTCCGGATTATACTTCGGAAGAACAGGATGAGGGTTATTATCACGAGGATGTTGACCTCAAAGAAGGTCATCGTGTGGCCTCGGCCAGGCAATCGATTGTCTTTGGGTACAATCGCGGAGGCCTGACGCCGCTTCATGAGCGGATGCTGCGATCTAAGAATTACGAGGGACTCAAAGAGCTTTTTGGCGAAGACAGGAACAATATTAATGAAGATGTCAGGGGCCATCTTACACAGAGAGAATATGCAAGTTATTTGAATTATGTTCAAAAAGTCCAGGAAAGAATAGCTTTCGAGCTTAAACTTTTGGTTGTCAATATGAAGAAGCTTTCTACTGGAGAAGGATTGTGGGAGGATTTGGCGGCACAATGGGAGATTACAGGCATTACTCATTCGCCCGGCGGGATCCAGGCGCAGGGCATCAAGCGAGACGGTCAAAATATCAACGTTGATGAAGGAGGTAATAAGCCTAGCTGGTTCTTCACTTTGCGCAACAAAAATGGTCGTTTGGCCTATGTCGGTAAGGTTGATGCCCGAAATCTTTTTGACAATCGCAAGGCGCGAATTGATGAATTATTAAGTAAGAAAGAAAAGGAAGTTGAGATCCAAGATAAACGTGTTGATGAATTGTTGAAATTTCAGGATCTTTTTGGAGAAACGGAAAATTCCAAAAAATTATTGGTTGAGTTAAGAGGGAACGGTGAGAGTAAACGCATCCTTCCCGGCGACCGGCATTTTGAGCGCATTCAACAAGTTTGGGCAGAATTCGACGCCAAATGGCAGAGGGATTTTCCTCCCGAGTTGACTGAAGGCGCAACAAAAGACATGCCTTTAGGCCGATTTTGGGAGATCTTCCAGGAGTTGTCAAAGAAAGTGAACTCTTCTCAACTATGGGGTAAGTTGACCTATTTGCCGACTGGCGACCAGGAGCATATCGTTAAGATTTTGAACAATGTTCATAATAGAATTGCTTTCGATCCCGAATCCGTCAAGACTATCATCATAGTTCACTCAAGGATTCTTGCTTTTAAAAGAAACTTGGTAGTCGATGGTAAGGTCAATACCAGCCGGCCGTTATACCACTCGGGTTTTTGGATCGCGAATCAGATTGCGCATAACCCGATTTCGGGGGAACCTTTGATACTGGACGTCGGAGCGAATGCCAGCGTGGTTTGGTCGATCCTTCAAAGCGTGGCCCCTGCATTGGCCGGCAGTGTCATCGACCTGGAAGCAAATGAGGATACTTTTAAGATAGCGTCCAATCCTTTAAAGATCAGGGGAAATATTAGTGATCTGATCGCCAAAGCCGGAACGATCGATCCTGAGTTAAGAAGTTTTATTGAACTGCCCCATCAATTTACCCACATCACCATGAATTTAGTCTTAAATCGGTTCGATAAGACGCAGGTGCGGGGAATGTTAAGGTCTTATGATCATCTTTTGGCGATCGGCGGGGAATTGATCATCGCCACGCCAGAAGGTTCGCCATTGCAGGGAACTGAATTTGAACGGGTCCTCATTGAGCTTGGGTATCAACCGGTGACGTCGGGGCAGGGAGTTAATTTGAGCAATCAGCTGGTGCCGGAGGCAGAAAGCCGGATCAGGGATACATATGGCAATGCACTTTTGAGAACAGTTAAGGACACGTTAACACAGCGGGTTTTCCATACCGGCGTTTATCGAAAGACCAGAAATGCGAGAATGGATGAGGATGAGATCGGCGCCATTAATGAACGCAGACTTGAGATCCATTCTGCTTTGGAACGTCAATCCAATGGAGGCAACGGTAACGGATCTGACGGCCGGATCGATACCGACAATGTTGACCTTTATGACATTTTTAGGTCCTTAAAAGCGGGTGATATCATGACTAAAGAGGTTAAGATCATCACCAAGGATGAATTGAAATCAAAGCCTGAATATGCGTCGCTGGGTAAAAAACTGGAGATACTGGCTTGGTTTAAGAGGATGGTGGATCAACGACTCAGCGAAGAGAAGGCATCCGAGCTTGCCCGAGATCCTTCCCAGCCCAAAGAGCCCGGGATCAAGGAACGAATGCCGCGGTTAAGCAGGCTCATGAAAATTGCAGAGGCTGCCTCCGTTATCAACGCTAAATTGGCCGATCCCTATGAAGCGTCTGTCCAGGCCGATCTGATAAACGAGGTCATGTCTGTGGATGGCAAAGTCAATTTTAGTTTAGAAGAGGTTGGGTGGATCTCTGAAGATTTGGGCAAACATTTGTCGGAGATCAGACCAACCAAGATAAAGGATTGGGGAAAAGCAAATTCGCATCTAACAGACAATTTTTTTGACATGGAAAAGAAGTATATTACAAAATTGAACAAGCCCACTTTGGAAGACCTTTTTGAAGACTATAAAACTATGGCTTCCGTCTTGATTAGAGAGTTGCTTCCATACCAGGATACCGGTGTAAATGCCTGGCATCGTTTGCCTGGTCTTGGGAATGAGGTTCATTCGACAGAGGTAATTAAATTTATCAAGACCAGGGTTGGCGCGGTTACTAAGGGTGATTCTTTGGCAGATCCTCGAGAGGTCGCGCAAGCATTAGGCACGGATGTCTATTGGTTGAGCTACCTGATCCGCAAAAAGTTAAACAGGAGTTTTGAGGAATTCAAAATGGCCAGGATAGAAGCGCCTGATACGCAGGAAGGCAAACGCGCCATGGTTAAAGTCGCGGTTGATAGTTTGAATCGGGCCGGTGTTTGGCCCAATAAACCAAATGTGGAAGCGGCTATTGATGCCAAAGGTGACAATACATTGCAGAGATGGGAAAGATTTGAAATTCTGGGTCGAGGTGTGACCTTGGAGAGTTTGGGTGTCAAGCTAGGTTCCGGGCCAGAAGGCTTAGCAACAGGTGGCGCGTTACGAACTCCCGGCATTCGAGATGCGGGTGATGGGATGGAAGTTTCTGCCGAGGCGATGAAACCCTGGCGGGAACGGGCGAAGGAAGCATTTAAGGCAAAGCCAAATGAAACATACGAGATCAAGGGGCAAAAGATAGACGCGACGACGATTGAGGCCAAGCCCGGGGAAATGCCCGCGGGCATGTCGGCCTATTGGTTTGTTGATGAGAACGGGCGTTTAATCATCGTCCTTTCGCAGGAGATTAACAAAGGCCCTCCCGAGTTAAGAGAAGAAGCCATTTATCACGAAGGACGGGAACGTTATTGGTTCGATTTATTAAAGAATGAACGATTTTTCGGTCAACAAAACATATCCGCAGAAGATTTAAAAATTCTCAAACGCGACGCCCACATCCTTGCCTCGGCCGATGAAGTCGTGGCCTTCGGCCAGACCGGCCTGACGCCCTATCATCAAGCGCAAAAATATTCTCCCGAAGATATCGAAAGTTTTAAGACCGAAGACCGCAGTAAGACCGATGCGTTTGTCAAAGAACGCTTCTTGAAAAAATATGGGAACGATGACAACTACAACAAGTACATCGCGTATGTCGAACAATTCCCGCAAAGATTGTTGGAAAGAGCAGGCCAGGCCAGTTCATCCGAAGGGGCTTTATCCGCTATCCAAAAACCTCAATCCCCGGCGGGGGATGCGGCCATACGGGCGCAGGAACTGATGGGGGTTGAGCAGGCGGCTAAAAAACTTCAAATCACCGGCATTGGATTTGCAGTTCGACCTATCGTTGATGCTCCGCGCATGATTAACTTATTGACCTTCAAAGACAGTACTGGCAAAAAAATTGTGCTGCGGTTATGGGATCCCGATGATGAAAATGAACTCATGCGCTATGGTCTGGAAAATTATCAAGAAATCACATATGCGCTGGAAGTTCCGGGTCAAGAACCTTTGCCTGTCGAAATGCGTTTTGACCCTTCAGGTCGATTGATCGATTGGTGGATTTCGAATGATAACAAAATGGTCAAAGAGAAAACTTTTGCGATTCCGTACGAAATCAAGATGTTTTTGGATGCCAGGAAAAATCATGTGTTCTATGCAAGTGATCAAGATGGCCGTGAATATTATAGCGGGCATGAGGCGCAGACCATGGCAGAAATTCTGTGGCCTTCTATGAAGGAAACGGATGCGGAGCCTGGCGCTTCGAAAAAACAAACCGCAACCAGACCGAAATTCATTGTTGTTGCTTATTCCAGCACGTATGATTCAGCTGGCGGTGAGCGCGGCCACATCCAAGGGGTAAACCAAGAATTGGTCAATCAATATCCTGTCCAGGTTTACCAGCTTTATCCGCCAGACCATACGCCTGACGCGCAGCGCAAGGTTGAAATGGGTGGTCGTTTAGTTGAAATCCCGCTTTCTAAGGACAATGTAGTTGCTTCGTTTGCAGCGATCTTAGATGAGTTGCGCGCCATCCATTCTGAAGAACCGATCCTCTTTATCAATCATTCTCCGGAAAAAGACGTGTCACTGGCCCTTGAACAAGAAGCCCAGAAGAGAGGTGATGCAACAGCATTTGAATATCACAGTGCCAATTGGC
>JAHFFS010000209.1 GCA_023247815.1 Candidatus Omnitrophota bacterium | reverse complement strand
CATGGTGGGGTCGTCTTTTGCTCGTGCTGAAGAGGCACCAGGAAAAGGATTCCACTGGGGCATGGCAACGTCGCACGCGAATTTGCCGCGCGGGACCCGTATCCGAGTGGGAACAACCGGAACGCTCAAAGAAATTTTATTCGGCCCGGCCCGGGTTGACGATGGATCGCAGAATCTCGTCGGGGCTTTACAAACGTCCATGGGATCGTTGGGGGCGGCGAATATCCAGGCGATGCATGATGTTGAAATGATCATTGCCCCGTCGATCCAGACCGAAGGAAAAGTCTTTCAGGTCGGACAGCGTGTGGGGATGGGCAAATAGCGATAGAAAAGGCGGAGGAGCATGGCAAAAGCGATTAAGAACAAGAGAGTGAAAAAGTCAATTAAAAAGGGTCATCCAGCGTTGAAAATCAAAGAAAGGACTGGATTATTCCGTACCCGCCGTATCAAAAAACCACCAAAGAAAAAACCTCTGAAATTGAAGATCCCCAAAAGCCGTCTGCGTTTGTCAGTCAAGATCACCAAACAGCGTAGTCGGGATATGATCCTCATTTTGGATTTTGGTTCACAATATACGCAGCTCATTGCTCGACGGATTAGGGAAATCAAGGTTTTCAGTAAAATCGTTCCCTATGACATTTCCATGGAAGAGATCCATAAGTTGGGTCCGAAAGGGATCATTCTTTCCGGGGGGCCGATGAGTGTTTATGACGAGAAGGCACCCTTTCCTAAGGCGGAACTTTTTAAGACTGGGTTGCCGATTTTAGGGATTTGTTACGGCATGCAGGTCATCACCCAGATGCTGGGCGGGAATGTCAAGAAAAGCAAGGACCGCGAGTTTGGTCGAGCGGAATTGTTCATTGACAGCAATCGCGACCTTTTCGCGAATTTGCCGGCCAACATGACCAGTTGGATGAGCCATTCCGACGAGATTACCAAATTGCCGCAAGGGTTCATGTTGTTGGCGCACACCCTCAACGCTCCCGTAGCCGCGATCGCGAACCGGCCGAAAAAGATTTTCGCGGTGCAGTTTCATCCTGAGGTGGTCCATACTCAGCACGGAGATCAGATTTTAGCGAATTTTGTTTATCAAGCCTGCGGCTGTTTGCCGCGTTGGACCATGGATAAGTTTGCTCAGGCCGCGATCAAGCAGATCCAAGAGCAAGTGGGCACGAAAAAAGCCGTGCTGGGGTTGAGCGGCGGCGTTGATTCGGCGGTCGCGGCGATGTTGATTCACAAAGCCATGGGACGTAACCTGCACTGCATTTTTGTCGACAATGGATTGTTACGTAAGAATGAGGCCGGCAACGTGCAAAGGACATTCAAAACGCATTTCAAATTGAACGTGAGCCTGGTGGACGCTTCGCGACGGTTTTTGCAGCGTCTTAAGAACATCGAGGACCCGGAACAGAAACGCAAAATCATCGGTGATGAGTTTGTGAAAGTTTTTCAAGAGGCGGCTAAAAAAATCAAGAACGTTTCTTTTTTGGCCCAGGGAACATTGTATCCGGACGTGATTGAATCGATCTCGCCTTTAGGCGGGCCGTCGGCCGTGATCAAAAGTCATCACAACGTCGGCGGATTACCGAAAGATATGGATTTGGAATTGATTGAACCTTTGCGCGAACTTTTTAAAGATGAAGTCCGCGTGATTGGCAAGCATCTGGGATTAACGGAAAGTGTTTTGCACCGTCAGCCTTTTCCCGGACCGGGCTTGGCGATTCGGGTGATCGGTGAGGTCACTCCGGAACGGTTGGAAATTGTCCGTGAGGCCGATGAGCGGGTCATGGAAGAGGTGAAAAAGGCCGGACTGTATCAGAACATCTGGCAGGCCTTCGCGGTCCTTTTACCGATTAAGACAGTAGGTGTCATGGGCGATCAACGCACTTATGAAAACGTGATTGCCGTTCGCTGTGTTAGCAGCGTCGACGGTATGACCGCGGACTGGGTGCAGCTCCCATATGACCTTTTGGGCAAAATTGCTAATCGTATCATCAATGAAGTCAAGGGGGTCAACCGCGTTGTTTATGATATTAGCTCCAAACCCCCGGCCACCATTGAGTGGGAGTAATAGTTAGGGGGTAGGGTGTGTGAAGAAGATCAAACTCAGTGTTGAAGAAAAAGCGATCTCCGAGGCCATCGAGCGAGATGAATTTGTTCCAGTCGCAGGTAAACAATGCGAGGATGTTGTAGGCGCAATTGCGGTTAGGAAGAAAGACATAGGGAGGTACGGAAAGGGGTCAGACTGGATGGCCTGATAGCTGGTGAGGATTTCAATAACATAATTAGATATGAAAAATATTAAGAATTTTATTATTTTTTTGTCGATTACGATAATGTTGACATGTGGATTCTTAGGCTTATTTACGGGAGAAATAAATTTGAGGGGTGATAGCGGCATTGGAGATGTTTCAATGAAGGAAGATCCGGTTGGTTATTTTTTTTCTCTAATTCTTTTGATTGGGACTCCATTAGGATATTTATTTTGCCTCCGCAGGAAAAAGCAATGAAGTCAAAAAACCGTACCGCTTCTGAAGGCATTAGGGGCGTGTAGCGGAAGCT
>JAHFFS010000056.1 GCA_023247815.1 Candidatus Omnitrophota bacterium | reverse complement strand
TCAAGCTCCGATGGGACTTTCGCGTCTTTCCTTATCGGGATTTCATTGCGGCCGAAATAATCGGAAACACTGTCAATATCGAAAGATTGTTCATGCTTCTTTAAAAATTGTTCAAGGCCCTTTCGAAAGCCCGCGTGGGTCTCTTCAGGAAGCTCGTCGAAGAGTTTCTTCATGGCCGACAGAATCAAACGCTTTTTTTTAATCAGGTCTTCGTAAGCAAAAGGTGATTTCTTAAAGTCCTGGGCAAAAACATTCTTTTGCTGATTGAGAGAAAAAAGAATGGCCAGGATATCTTTTTTCGGAAACCAGTTGCCGCGATTTTCCAAATACAGGTAGTTGTGGAGGAATTGACGGAACACCCTTTGCAATGGTTCCTGGTGTTGCGCCTGATCAATGACGTTGTCCAAGGCCTGCTCCAAATATGGCAAGACTTTATTACGGATCCGAAAATGCGTCGTCAATCCCAACTTGAACGCGCAACCGAGAAGAAAGGAATTGATCAATTTGTCGATCGTCTGGACTTGAAAATAGTGATAATGATGAATGATCGATTCCATCATCTGAAAGGCGATCGGACTGGCCTGCGCCTGACTCAAGCCGATCGAACGCAAAATGTCTTTCTCCTCGATGGGACTCAAATCCTGAAAAGCGATCCGTTTGAGCAGCTGCAGAATCCTGGCCTTCATCGCAAAAGCGGCTTTATTGGTGAACGTGACCGCCAGCAGCGTCTGAAAATTTCTGGGGTCGGCGACAAACGAGGGATGGAACAACAGCTGGACATAGCGCTGGGCCAAGGCGTAAGTCTTCCCCGAGCCGGCAGAGGCCTCAACCATGCGGATTTCTGGAAATTCAAAAATTTTTGCCGAAGAAGGATTCATCAATCACGAATGGAAGGATTGTTCAAATCAGAAATGAGCCGAGGGCTGTCCCGGAAGGACCCTCCCAGCCTTAACAGAATTCATCTTAACGGATGGCCCCTATTTCATCAACAACAAAAGCGTGTCCGCAAGTTCGGGGTCGATTTGCCGCAAATATTTGAATTCACGTCTGGCTGAATCATGATCTTTGAGCATCGCATAGGCGAACCCTAGATGGTAATGCGCCTGTTTATGATCATTGTTCCGACGGAGAACTTCTTTAAAACAACGGACCGAATCCTTAAACCGTTTCAATTTGAAATTGGCCATGCCTAACTGAAACTGCGCCTCCTGATTTGCTGGGTTCACCCTCACGGCCTTTTGCAACACCTCCCTGGCCTCTTCCCATCGTTCCAGTTTCGCCAAATAAAGCTGACCCATATGGAAATAGATTTCATCGTCCTTGACCAATCGACTGGCATTTTCAAAGGCATGCAAAGCATCCTCATAGCGGCCAAGATTATTGTAGATCAAACCGATTTGTTTGTGGGCATCGCTTTGTTCCGGGTTCAAATGAATCACTTTACGGAAGGAATCTTGCGCCTCTTGATCACAGCCCAAGGCCTGATAGGCTAGACCCAACGCGTAATAAGCCTGCCAATAAATAAGATCGATTCCGATGGCATTCTTCAATTGTTCAACCGCCTTATGAAAGTCTTTGCTCTCATAAAAAATTTTTCCCAAATGATAATGAAAACCGGCCTCTTGCGGACTGACCATAATGGCCTTTTCCAAAGCAGCGACCGCGTCCTGGTGCTGGCCAAGACGAGCGTACGCGAGTCCCAGATTGAAATAACTTTTAGCGTCGGGAAGACCGATGGGTTTAAAACGAAGTCGGGCTAAAAAAGCCCGCCAGCGGTTTCGATCAAAATCAGACCGAAATTTTTCCAATACTTCGGGGACCGTTAAAAACCCGACGTACGTCAAAAGCACGACAAAATTAAAATAAAGTCGGAAAAAATAATCCAAAAAATGTTTGTCTCCCCATTTCATCGTCGCCAAAAAAATCAGAACAACAAAATGGACAATGCACATAACAATGAATGATACCCGGGCAACCGCATTCAATCGGAGGATACCCGCGCCGCAGCTGGTCGCCATGAAGATCCAAATCAAGTGCGAGGCGGTATCCTCTTTCAAATAGCCAACCATAAAATCCAAAGGAAAGACCGCGCCCATGGCGATGAAACTGCGATATTTCTGCCAGTGTATGTCGTCGGGCTGAAAATGCAGAACCAAAATGAGGAGATTGAAAACAATGATGCTCCAACCGATAAGCTTGATGCTTAATAAGTTATCTTTATTTGCCATATGTGCGGAATGCCGACCATCGCTGTTACGGGAAAGAGATCGGAACATGAACTCGACAACACTTCGCGTGCAGCCGATCAGCGCCAAAAAATTTTCATTTTGGTCGTTGGGGCAATTGGGACAATAATGAAAAATTTATTAAAGCTCTTCTGCCTCAGCCTTCTGTTTGGCTTTTTTTCTTTTTTCAAAAACCCCATTGATCACTTCAACCAAAAGCTCAGTTGTGAAAGGCTTGGAGACATAATCATCGACACCGTAAGCCTCGGATAAAGCATCCGCGCCTTTCGCTTCCGGCAGATTCCCCCGACCTTTGGTCATGGGATTGTTCGGCTGCCATTTGAATTCATCCTTTTTTTTGTTATAAATCATTTCCCCTTTACCACTCACCATCACAATAGGAATATTTTTGGTTTCCGGATTTTTTCGAAGACTGATCGCGATCTCATTTCCCCTGCGGCCCGGCATCACAACATCCAAAAGGACAATGTCCGGTTTTTCCCGCTGGACCAGCGTTTCCGCTTCCAACGCATTTGAAGTTGTCACGACCACAAACGCTCCGGTATCTTCCAGATTTCCTTTCACCATGAAGCAAAGTTCTTGTTCATCATCGATCATAACGATTTTTTTCTTTTCCGACACAGATATCCTCCTTTAAGGTTGTTAGATATTTGATTTCTTTTCTTCCATCGTCGGTTCTAAAAGGCTTTGGTCTTCCACCGGCAAGGCGATTGTAAACGTCGTCCCTTTGTTAAGCTTACTTTCAACACTGATATGCCCATGGTGCCGCTCGACGATCAAATAGACCGTGCTCAACCCCAGGCCTGTTCCTTTGCCCGGTTCCTTGGTCGTATAAAACGGATCAAAAATTTTCGGAAGGCGATTTTCCGGAATTCCCTCACCGGTGTCCTTGATTTTGATAACGACCTGCCCTTGATCTTGCGATCCCTTTTGGGGGATATGATGACCGACCACAATATCGATGTCTCCGCCCCGCGGCATCGCGTCAATGGCATTGGCCATCAAATCAAAAATAACCTGCTCAAGCATCAGCTGGTCCCCGTAAACAATTTTTTGGGAAATCGAACAACTTTCGTGGATCTGAACATTATTCAACTGCGCGTTGTTGCGGATCAAGGACACCGATTCATGGATCACCTGACAAATATCAACGGGCTTCATATCCATCTGCGAAGAACGGGAGTATTTCAAGATCGAGGTAATAACATCATTGGCCCGCTGTGACGCGCTTTTAACGATTTTGATATAAGGCATTTCCTCTTCTGCATTCCTTTTGATCGCCGCCCGCTCTAACCGCTCCATGCCCTGCATGATCACCGCCAAAGGATTTTTGATTTCATGAGCAAACCCGGCGGCCAATGTGCCGATCGTCGCCATTTTCTCGATTTGAATCATCTGCTGCTGCGTTTCCTTCAATTGTCGATAGGCCTTTTCCCGTTCCTGGACCATGGACTTGAGAGCGTTCGCGTTGGTTAGCAAATTTTTATTTAACGTCCTCAATTCATCTTCAAATCCTTTGCGTTTGGTGATATCGCTTCTGATCGAAACATATTGGAAAGGCTGTCCATTCTCATCGAGCAGAGGGACAATGGTGCTGTCAACCCAATAAAACGTCCCGTCTTTTGCCCGATTCCTGATCTCTCCCTTCCAGACTTTTCCGTTGGCAATCGTCTTCCACAAATTCCGGAAAAAATCTTTCGAATGATATCCAGAATTGATGATCCGATGATCTTGGCCAAGCAATTCCTGCCGGCTGTATTGCGAGATCTCACAAAATTTGTCATTGGCATAAATGATCTTACCTGCCGGGTCAGTGATCGCCACAATCGCGTGATGGTCCAGCCCCGACTTGATGTTCTTCAACTCCCGCAGCGATTGATCGAGCTTGACGGCCATCTGCTTACGTTCGCGGATGTCCCGCATGATGCCGATCGATCCCGTGATTTCACCGTCGGGATTTTTCAAAACACTGATGGAGATGTCAACATCAATCAAACATCCGTCTTTATCGTAAACCTGGGTTTCCAGATGACGATCTTTCCCATGCTGACGAATTTGATAAGACCGGATCCTCTTCCATTCTTCGGGAGGATATAAGGAACGGACGGTCTTGTTGAGCAATTCTTTTGTTTCAAAACCCAATAAATTCACGGCCAGCTTATTGCAGGCGACAATCCGTTCCTTTTCATCGGCGAAGGTGATCGCAACGGCCGAATTATGAAAAATCGTCCGGAATCTTTCTTCTGACTCACGGATCTTTTCGATGTTCGCCAAAAGCTGGGTTTCACGCTTCGCAAACAAAGCTTCCAGGCTTTCCTGGTAGCGGCACATGATGTCCCGCAGCGAAACTATACCGACGATCTTGCCCATTTGGGTGACCGGTAGATGACGGATATTTTTCTGCCGCATCAAGTCCAAAACTTCATTGTAATTCTCATCATGCTCAACAGTGATGAGATTTCTGGTCATGATGTCAGCCATCACAGTGTTTTTCAATCGTTCCGGTCTGGCCACATCGAGTTTAGCCAAGAGGTCCCGTTCGGTAAAAATACCGATGGGCTCATCCTGGCGATCCCTGACCAAAAGCGCGCCGATTTTCTCTCGGCGCATGAGTTTGAGCGATTCGATGAGCGGAGTATCATCAACGACCGAGATGATACTTTTTGTCATATATTCTGAGATAGGTTTCATGATTTATGGCGTGCTTACTCAAATAGTATATCGTATGAACAGCGAATTCAGCAAGCGACGAAGTAAAAAATTGAAACAAGTCCCGGGCACCAAGTCTCAAGTTGTAAATCGCTTGAGACCTGCGACATGAAACTTAACCCTACTTCGTAAACTGCGAGCGGATCTGATACGCCACGACCCCAAAGGCAACCGCGGCATTGAGCGAATTCTTCGCACCGGCCATCGGGATTTCCACGGCACCATCGCAAAGGGAGAGGAGTTCCGGTGAGATCCCTTCAATTTCATTGCCAACAATCAGACAGATCGGAAAAGGAACTTCAAACTGATCAAAATTAAGACTTTGCTCAGTCTGCTCCAAAGCAATAATAGCATGGCCTCGGTTTTTCAAAGACGTCACAACGGCAAGAACATCGTGGGAGTGCTCCCAGGGAACACGGTCTTCGGCTCCAAGGGCGGTCTTCGTAATTTGCGACTGGGGAGGAAAACCCGTTATCCCGCAGAGCCAAAGCTTTTCAACACCGACTCCATCGGCGGTCCGGAAAATAGCGCCGACGTTGTGTAGGCTTCTGATATTATCCAAAACAACAATCAAAGGAATGGCCATTTCCTTTGCTCGGCGCTGCTGACGTTCAACAATTTCCTGATGAGTTAATTTGCGCATTCTCAAAATTTCAACGGGCCTTCATATTCTCATAATGATCGGATTAAAAGCCTTAGCAGCGACCAGAACGCGATCACCGACATGCCAATCTTTCGCTTCATCTTCGGTCGCGACAACCTTCGTCAAGTGATTTCCGATTTGGACCGTCACAATATAAAGGAAATCTTCTCTCTTGAGCTCCAGGATATTCCCCACAAATTTGAATTTGCCGCTCAAGGCCTCTTCTCCAAAAATCGCGCTTGGTTTGCCGGAACGACTGATCTTCCCTTGTTCTAAAATAAAAATTTGGCTGGAAATTTTAAAAATTTCACTCAAGTCATGTGTGACAAAAACAGTTGGGATCTTAAGACGCTCATAAAGGGCGAGTATTTCATCCTGCAATTTCAGTCGTAGCTCCAAATCCAAGGAAGAAAGCGGTTCGTCCAATAAAAAAATCTTTGGTTTCCTTAACAAAGCCCGGATCAACGCCACCCGCTGTTTTTGCCCACCGGAAAGCGTTGCGGGTTTGCGATCTTTCAGTTCCGTGAGCCGCGTCATTTCTAACAATTCATAAACCAATCCCTCTTCCTTTTTGTCTTTCAGGGCGTACCGCAAATTTTCCAGGATGGTCATGTTCGGAAAAAGATTGTAATCTTGAAAAACAAAACTGATTTGCCTTTCTTGAACAGGCCGGTTGATGCCTTTGTCGCTGTCAAACCAGACTTCATCCTCCACCTGGATGAATCCTTCTTCAGGATCGGTCAGACCCGCGATCATTCGCAGAATCGTTGTTTTGCCGGAGCCCGACGGGCCGAAAAGGGTTATCAGTTCCTTATCAGGTATCTGAAAATCCACCGCAAGCCGCATTGGGCCGTGACTTGTCAACAAATTTTTCTTGGCCCTTACTTTTATCATGACATGACCTTGAAGTCTTTTTTATTGACGACATTCAAGACAAATAAGATTCCAAAAGAAATTAAAAACAGGATACCTGAATAGAAATTGGCGGCCGAATAGTTCAACGCTTCAACCTCACCAAAGATCGCGATGGACGCCACTCGTGTTTCGCCGGGGATGTTTCCGCCGATCATCAAAACAACACCAAATTCTCCGATCGTGTGGGCAAAGGCCATCACGATCCCCGTCCATAGAGCCGGTTTGATGTTCGGAAGGATCACCTTCAACAAGGTTTCCTTTTTGGATTTTCCCAAAGCATAAGATGCCTCAATCAAAGACTTTGGGAAACTTTGAAATCCCGCTTTGATCGGATTCACCATAAACGGCAGACTGAATAACACCGACCCGATCACCAATCCCAAAAATGTAAAAACGACTTTGACATGAAAAAATGTTTCTAGAAAACTTCCTAAAAACGAGCGTGGGCTAAAAAAAAGGAGGATATAAAAACCTAACACCGTAGGCGGCAGCACCAACGGCATGCTGACCAGTGGCTCGATGACATATTTCCATTTGCCGCGGGTCAACGCAATCCAATAGGCAAGTGGAATCCCGACGAACATCAGAATGATTGTCGTCACCAATGCCAATTGGAATGTCAGAATCAGTGGGTTCCAGTCAAGGCTCATGCGGGATTTTTCATCAATGTCACTTCATTGGTTTTAACCAGCCACTCTACTTCTTCTTTGTCTTTGAGTTTCATTTGCAGGACGGATTGCGTTGAGATGATCGACTCAATCGTGTGATTTCTATAGCGGAGTGTGACCTTGGCTAAGATCGGGCCTTTGTCTACTTTCGTGATCACGGATTTGAAACGATTTCGGAAACTGATCATGCCAGTCAAATCTTTCGCGATCCCGACTTCAGTTTCCTTAAAAAGCAGCGTCACGTCATCTTTGATTTTATAATTCGCCCCTCCTTTCTTCCCTTCCAAAACAATGGAACTAAAAACATCCCCCTCAACATCCACATGAATGATGGAGATATTGTCTGAGGATTGGATGTCCTTAATTTTTCCTTTAAGTTTGTTCATGCTTAACCTCTACGGGTTGAGTTTTAAAAAATTCCACTGACCTCTATTATTCTCGCTTATTGTGGCAAGATATAACCATATTTTTTGAAAATCTCCCCAGCCTCATTGGAATAAAGGAAACCGAAAAACTTTTTGGCGTCTTCCAAATTTCCTTTCCGCGCGTGTTTGAGGATGACAACACCCTGCGCGATCGGTTCATAAGCGGCCTTTTCGATTTCGATCCATTGCCCCTGATCCTTCATGTTGGGAGCCAGCACAATCGATTTGGCTGTCACGCCAACATCAGCGGCTTTGGACATGATGAATTGATTCGTCTGCGCGACGCTCTCACCATAAACAAACTTTTTGTTGACCTTCGTGTAAAGATCGTAATATTTTACCGCGTTGACGGCTTGACGTCCATACGGCGCGGTTTTAGGAGAGGCAATGGCTATTTTCCCGACGGTGGGATCACTGAGGACCTTGATCCCTTTTGACAGATCCACGCCATTCATCGTCCAAAGCACCAAAGTTCCATAAGCGTAAATCTTCGGGGCATTGTACGTGAGACCTTCCTTCTCTAACGTCTGTGGATAATCCAT
>JAHFFS010000208.1 GCA_023247815.1 Candidatus Omnitrophota bacterium | reverse complement strand
TGGTTGGTCGTGCCGTGGGCCAAGGCGCCATTGCCGTTGATATGGTGTCATCAACGTTCCTCACCATTTGCCAGCTCTATAAAATTCCAGCCGCGGTGATTTTAGCGGTCAGCGATAACGTCATCACCGGCGAGATGGGATTTATGAACACCGACTATTACATGGCGGAATCGATCATGATCGACGCGGTTTTCAATTTGATCAAACAAAACCAGGGGCAGTTGGTCAGAAAATAGTGAACAGTTAAGAGTGAACGAGTGAAAAATAAAGTGATCGAAAAAAATGATATCAAAGAGTCTCCGCTGTTTTGGCCGGCCCAATTGGATGGCAAGACACTTTTGGTTCTGGATGAGACGCTGATCCCCAAAAAGTTGTCGTACATCAAAGTCCGATCAACGACCGAAGCGGTTGAGGTGATCCGCGAGATGAAAACCAGAGCGTTTGGTCAGCTTTTGGTGGTCCTTAGCACTTTTCTTTTGGAATTGAACTTGCATGATCAGGCGAGCTCGTCGTCGTTGCTGCAGCAATTGCAGAAAACAGCTAAGGCCTTGAATGAAAGTCGTCCCACTTTTCCATTTTCTGAGGTGACCGGAATGGTGATGCATTGGGCGCAGTCCGCGGTCAGTCAAAATCAGGACATCAAATCATTGTTAGAAAGAAATATCCAAGGTTATCTGGCTGGTATCCGCGCTCGTCGTCTTGATCGGGTCCGTCGGATAGCCGATCTGATCCAGCACGGAGATTCGATCTTAACGCATTGCAATGTCAGTGGTGAGTTGGCCATGGCAGCCTACCTGTGCCAGAGAAATAAGAAAAATGTGCATTTTTATGCGACTGAAACCCGTCCCTATTTTCAGGGGGCAAAGCTCACTTGCTGGGAACTGCAATTGATGGGGGCTGAGGTGACATTGGTCGCGGACAATGCCATTGGCGCTTTGCTGGCCGACGGGCTGGTTGATAAGGTGATTGTTGGTTCTGACCGCAATTGCGCGAACGGTGATTTTGCCAATAAAATCGGGACCTATCAGATCGCGGTACTGGCTGATGAATTTAAAGTCCCTTTTTTTGTCTTAACTCAGCCGTCGACGAAAGTAAAAAGTGGGCAAGATATCCCCATTGAGTTCCGAGATGAAAAGGAAATTTTAAATTTTTCCGGACAAGCGATTTTTCCGAATCGGGTGCAAGCCCTTTATCCAGGATTTGACGTTATTCCTTATCAACTGATTACCGAACCGATCGCGATCAATGTCAATTGAAAAAGAAAAATCGATTGTTTTGCTTCAAGGAGTCATGGAGAACTCTTTATTTGATCTTTTGAAAAAACGCCAACTGAAAGAAGTTGTTGTTTTGGAAGGAAGACCGTCGTTAGAGTCGGCCCAAACGAGTTGCCGCGAACTGCTCAAACGTAAGATCGGGGCAAAGGTCATCAGCGACAACATGGCTGGGTTTTTGTTTTATAGAAATTTGGTCAAAGAGGTTTGGTTGTCTTATCAAGTGGCTGAAAAATCTGGGGCCTTATGCAGCATCGGGGCCTTGATCTTGGCGGTTTTGGGAAAACGGCATAAGGTCGCGGTGAATCTTTATCCAGCGGGCAAGAAAAGTGATTTTATCGGACGGCCCAAAGACATCTTTCATTTCAACGGCAAACGGATTGCCCCACGAGGGATCCAGGCCTACGTTCCTTTGATGGAGTGGGTCCCTGGAAAATACATTGGTAAAGTTTATGAGTGAAGAGCAGTTACCTGAATTGAAGAAAAACATTGTCGCCATTGGCCATTTGCTTTGGGAAAAAGAGTTGGCCAGTGGTATCAATGGCAATATCAGCGTCCGTGTTGATGAAGGACGCCTCTTGTTGACGGCAACGCAGACGTGTTTGGGCTTGCTTCAAGACAAAGACATCTTGATGTTGAATGTCGATGGGGAAGTCCTTGAGGATGGCGAGGCTTCAACCGAAAGATTGCTACACACCCAGATTTTTAAAAATTTTTCTGATATTCGTGCGGTTGTTCATACGCACACGACTTACACCAACGCCTATTTTCTTGAGAACGAAATTTTGATTCCGCGGATCTTTGAATCAAAATTTTTTATCGGCCAAGTGAGGGCGGTTGAGCAGAAAACGCCTTCGGTGACAGACGCGGCCCCGGTCATCGCGGCGTTGAAGAGCAATAACATCGTCGCTCTTAAGAACCATGGAGTGGTGGCGATGGGGAAAAATCTTTTTGATTGTTTCCTGCTGATTCAGTGTTTGGAAGAATCCATCAAGACCGAGGCGATCAGCAGATTGTTTGTCACGAAAAAGGAAAAAGTGTCGCGTCCTTTGAAATCTCGATCAGTAAAAGGCAAGGGGAAAAAAAAGTACAAACTTTTTTCAAAAGAGCAGATAGCGCGGATTGTTCGTTTGGTGAATCATGATGCGCAGCTAAAAGATTTAGGGGAAAAGACAAAAATGACAATGGGCTTGGCCGTCAAGTTGAACGAGACCGGACAAGCGTATGCTTTTCGTTTTGAAAATGGAAAGATTATTGATGTCGGACGTGATGACAAGGCCGAATTTGTGATTTCGGC
>JAHFFS010000207.1 GCA_023247815.1 Candidatus Omnitrophota bacterium | reverse complement strand
CTCATTCCGGCCTTCAGTGGTATCGCATAAACCGGAAAAGGTTTCCCTTGAAGTGAGGCAAACGCCGAACGCGAATTGGCCATGGTGTTGATCCGCATCCCAAACCAAGCAACCGCGTAACTTCCCATAATGCCAATGATGCTACAGAACAAAATCAAGATGACTTTATTCATTTCAAAATGCCGAAGACATCCGAAATAAGCCGCGATGATGATCCCAACCAAAACCTCGAGCAGTAAAAGGAATTTTCCTTGGGTGATCAAATAAGTTTTGCAGGTTTCATAAATGAGTTCCGAAATATCTTTCATTGATTTATGAACGGGCAGGTTGCGGACCTGTAGGAATTGGACAAAGCCAAACAAAAAACCAAGGCCGCAGATGATCAGACCCCAAAGTAAGATTTGATGACCACCAACATTAAAAAAAAGAACAGAGTTCAGGTCAGGGACCACCAAATCCGCTTCGCCAGCCTCGACATTTTTTGCCAAAAGGCAAAAACCGGCAAAGGATACGAGCGCGAACAGCCTTAGGAATGAAAGTTGGGAAAATTTTTTGAATATGCTCAACATCAAACCCTCCTTAGGTTATAAAATTGGCAAATTTGACAATTTTCATCAAAACTGTATTTCATTATGCATAAAAGGCAAGCGGGTGTCTACACCGAAACAATTTAATTTTAGCAATTGACAAATGGTCCGCATTTGCTATTTTAAAGAGCTAAATACGTCATTTGCTAACTTATATCGGGAGGTTAATATCATGCAAACATTACTAGTTGTCCTCTTCATCGGTGTCAGTGTCTTTTATTTGTCGAAATATTTTATGAAATCACTTCCTAACAACAAAAAGAAGGACGACTGCTGCGGCTGTGGCGATAAACATGATTCTTAATTCTTGGTGGAAAAAAATTTTTAAATCGCGTGAACAAGAGTGCGTTTGCCATGATTGCACAAAAAATTTGAGCGATGCCCTTGTCAAAAGTCCTTTACGGGTTGAATGTTTAAAAGGAGAAGAGGGCGTTTGCCAACGGCTGCGCGAAATGGGTTTCTGTGAATCCGCGGTCGTTGAAAAGGTTGTTGACAGCGGGACGCTCATCTGTAAAGTTTGTGAAACCAAAGTCATTTTAAGCAAAGACCTGGCCAAAAATATCATGGTTAAGGACGTTTGCCCCTGCCATGAAAGCACGAGCATGTCTGAAAACAAATCATTTCCGTTAAGTCAACTGTCGATCGGTCAAAAAGGAGTCATAGCTGGCTTCGCGATTGAGACTGACGGCTATGAACGCATTGAAGAGATGGGGGTCACCCGCGGTGAAGTCGTTGAAATCATTCGTTACGCGCCGCTCGGTGACCCTATTGAAATCAAAATCCGCGGTTATTGCCTTTCACTGCGCAAGCAGGAAGCTGACCTGATCAAAGTCAAGATCAACAGTTAAATTGATGCCAACCCCCACGATTTCATTCCATCCGCAAAACGCCATCAAAACGATCGCACTTATTGGCAACCCCAATTCCGGCAAAACCACGTTATTCAATTCATTTACCAAACTACGCCAGAAGGTCGGAAATTACCCAGGCGTCACCGTTGAAAAAAAAACTGGGACCTTGGTCTTGGCAAAAGACCGCGTTGTTAATGTCATTGATTTGCCGGGAACATACAGTTTGTCCGTGCGCTCTCCGGATGAACAGATCGCCCGCGACGTTTTGCTGGGACGAGGCCCAGACACTCCTAAACCAGACATCGTGATTTGTGTGATTGACGCTGGTAACCTCGAACGAAATCTCTATCTTGTCACCCAGATTCAAGATTTGCATTTGCCAATCATCATTGCCTTAAACATGATGGACGAAGTCGAACGCCAGGGACGAGAAATCGATGTTGCTAAATTATCTAAGCATCTCGGAGTTCCGATTATCGCAACCGTTGCCAATCAAAACAAGGGGATTGAAGAACTCAAAGCTTTGATAGCAGATGAAGTAAAAGCGCATTATCAACGCTCCTGGCGCATGGCGCCTGATTTGGAAGAAGAGGTCACCGGGCTAACCCGTTTATTTACTCAATACGAAGGCTTCAACGAGCACGAAGCTTTTGCCGAAGCTGTCATGTGTTTGTCACACTCCAAACGTGACTCGCTCAGCCAGCTTTATCGGCAACCGTATCGTCAAGAAACAATGGAACAAATTGATATTATCCAAAATCGTCTACAAAAAAAGGGATTACGGGCCAGGACCGCCGCCATCGAGGCCAGATATGATTGGATGAAATCCATTCTCAAAGATTGCGTAAAAGATCGGAGTAAAAAAGGACCGAATGTGACCGAACGGATCGACGCGGTTTTGACCCATAAATTTTTTGGTTGGGTCTTTTTCTTCGGAATTATGACATTCATGTTTTACATGATTTTTACCGTTGCCTCCATCCCCATGGACTGGATCGATAAAATTTTTGGTACCTTGGGGGATTGGACGACGGCAATGATGCCGCCAGGTGATTTGCGTGATCTCATTGTTAACGGTGTCATCGCCGGGGTCGGCGGCGTTGTTATCTTTTTACCACAAATTTTGATTTTATTTTT
>JAHFFS010000206.1 GCA_023247815.1 Candidatus Omnitrophota bacterium | reverse complement strand
CGCCCAGGACCCAAAAAGCAAAAGGATCGCCAGCAGCGTCAACGCGTGAACAATTCCAGCAACAGGCGTGCGGCCGCCGTTTTTAATGTTGGTGGCGGTGCGGGCGATGGCGCCGGTCGCCGGAATTCCGCCAAAAAAAATTGATCCGATATTGGCCAATCCCTGAGCAATCAGCTCCATGTTGGGACGGTGACGGAACCCTGTCATACCGTCGGCAACAATGGCGGATAACAGCGATTCAAATCCCGCCAGAAAAGCAATGGCCGCTGCCGGCCTGATCAATTCCAGGATCATCGACGATGGGCAGACGGGAAGCTGGAAATACGGCAAACTGTTGGGCACGGCGCCAAAACGGGTCTGAACAGTGTCGACCGGAAGATGAAAAAACCGCACTAAAAAAACCGTCGCAATGATCGCGATCAAAGAACCAGGGATTTGTTTAACAAATTTCGGCCATTGAAAAATCAAAATGATCGTCAAAAGACCCAGCAGCACCGACCAGGGATTGACCATGGTAAGATGCGCGCCCATGATCTGAATTTTTCCGATAAGGTCCGTAGGCATCGTGACGGAAAGCCCGAGAAAATCCCGAAGCTGGGTCGTTAAAATGATCACGGCAATTCCAGACGTAAATCCAACAGTCACTGGATAAGGAATGAATTCAATGATCTGGCCCAGCCGGGCCAGCCCCATGATGATCAATATCCCTCCGGCCATTAAAGTGGCCATCGCCAGCCCTTGATAGCCGAATTGCTGAACAATGCCATAAATGATCACGATGAAAGCGCCGGTCGGTCCGCCGATCTGAACACGGCTGCCGCTCAAAAACGAAATCAAAAACCCAGCGATGATCGCGGTGTACAATCCCTGTTCTGGTTTCACTCCGGAGGCAATGGCAAACGCGAGGGCTAAGGGCAGAGCGACAATGCCGACAACAAATCCGGCAATGCAATCCCTCTGAAAACCCTGCCAGGTGTACCCTTCTTCAAAAGCTGTAAATATTTTTGGAATCAACTGATAATGCCTTTTCATAATAGTCTTTGAACTATATCATAAATTATTATTCGCGGACAGTCCCCTTTAATAACATTGTTTACTCTTTAAGCTTGACTTGATATAACGTTGGGACATAAAAAAACCAGCGGAAGAAGGGGTCTTCCGCTGATCGTGGCTGGTATTGTGGTACCGTGTGGTTAAGTCAGCGTTGCTGACTTATTGGGGGAAAATACTTTATTCTTCCATTGGATGTCAATCTTCAAGGTATGACAGAAATCCACCAAAAATGTGCTGCCCTTATTTTCCATGTAAAAAGCGCCTTTCACCCGAAAAGAAAATTTCTCTTCATTGGTCTTTGAATCAAACGCTTTGTGAATATAGATGTCCGGTTTTTCCGTTGGCTTCTCAATCTTTTTGATAGAACGAACAATGTAGACAAAACTTTTTCGCACATGGGTCTTGCAATCGGTGTCTTCCGTGTGTTCGTTGACCGAAATCATCCTTCGACGATTTTTCAACGATTGCTTTTTTCTATAGGTTAACTCTCTCATGCCGCCCTCTTGCTTGTTCGATTGTCCTTCAAGTTCCTCATCCTTTTGTTCTAGAAACCTGATCTGACAACCGCTCCTTTTGCCTCTTTGCTTGAAGTATAACATTCGTCAAGGGGCTAACAAGATCTGTCAAGGTCCTAAAAGAAACCGCTTTCCTGGACCCCCATCACGCCTATTTTGGAGATGAATTCGCTTAAAAAATGCAGTCAAAAACCATTATTGGCAAAAAAATCTTTTGCGATTGAGAGGGATTAAAGCAATTGAAGATAAATGAGTTAGGTAGCTATCGACGGGGCTTTTTATGAAAAAAAAGCGGGACGCGGGACTCCTGTCCAGAAATGAGCCGGCGGATGTTCGGCCGATGACGTAAAATCACAAATATACAAAAAATAACTCCTAAAAGGACCATAGGAAACCCTTGATTCGTAATCAGCATAGCAATGGGCAAAATGACCGCCGCCACCATCGAAGCTAAGGACACGTAACCGGAAGCTAAAAAGCAAATCAGCCATACCGATACACAGGCCAAAAGGACACTTTGAAAATGAGGAAAATGAATCGCCAAACCAATCAACACCCCCAACGTCGTGGCAATGCCTTTGCCTCCTTTGAACTGCAAAAAGCAGGTCCAATTGTGCCCCACAACCGCCGCGATACCAAGGGCGGCCCTGGAGAAAAACCCTTCCAAATGAAAATGATCTCCGACCAGGGTCAAGGCCACCGCCCCTTTCGCAATATCAATCAAAAGAACACAGGTTCCCGGGCCTTTGCCCAAAACCCGAAAAGCGTTGGTCGCCCCAACATTGCCGGAACCAACCTGACGGATATCAATCCCTTTAAGAATTTTCCCAAAAAGATATGCCGTGGGGATCGAGCCCAAAAAATAACTGATGATCAACGCCGCTAGAAGAAATATCATCGGGCCTCGTCTTGATTATTCGAAATCTGTTTCATCCCGTTCCAAAGATAATCAATTCCTGAAATCCCAATAAAAACCATCGTGACATACCAAAACAAAGTGATCGGCCACTGGCAAAGCATCACAATCA